>JAJZCR010000080.1 GCA_021851715.1 Planctomycetota bacterium | reverse complement strand
CGTAGTAGCGGCCACCCGACATCGGATGGCGAACTCCACCATCGCCTAAACCAGCGGATGGTACCGGCGGCTGAACTCCTGGCAGGGCCACAAGGTCCGACGGGTCGACTGCTCCCACCGGATCACTTCCCACAAACTGATACGTATCCGCACCATTGATGTTGAGCGCGTTCGGCGACAAGCCGAAGCCACTGGTCACATCGACCGCGCGAAATCCCGTTGCGGCCGCAGGCCGCATGTGCGCCGCAGCGCCGGGACAATTAATCTCACCGGCAGGAATGCCCGTGCCACCTTGGGGATACGTGGCCGCCACGCGGCAGCGCGGCACCACTGGCCGCAGTCCCGGCTCCGAAGTTGTTTCACCCACCGCAACCATCAATCCGCCTCAAATACAACGCTGGCATTATACCACCGCCACCCAAACACCGCCCCCTCAAGGCCTCGAACTTTCCGCCGCAGCGATGGGGACATCGCCGGCTACAAAAAACGCAACCGCCCGTGGGGGGGGGGTGACAACCTATATCATGACGGGACAGTTCGATCGTCCTCTGCCTTCGTGTCCTTGGTGGTTCAATCCCCCTGTTTCCCCGCGTTCCTCTGCGACTCCCGGCCGCGCCGGGACGGTTAACACGAACCAGTATCCGTGAAGATCCGAACCACAGATGACGCAGATCAGCGCAGATGAGGTACAAACGAAAACATTATCTCAAGGCAACCGGCTTGAATACAAACGCTTCATCAGCACGCGCAGCCATCTGCGTCTCCCGGCCGCGCCGGGATGGTGAATCCCCGTCGTCGTTTTATTCCCTTCTCCAAGTTCCTGCCGCCGCAGGCCGCCCATCATTCATCTGCGCCCATCTGCGCCATCTGCGGTTCCGCCGTTCCCCGCAACCGTTCGTTAATCGGTGTAATCTATGAAATCTGTGTAATCTGTGGTTCGATCGTCCTCTGCCTTCGTTTCCTTCGTGTCTCCCGGCCGCGCCGGGATGGTTCAATCCCCCCGTCCATCTGCGCCCATCTGCGCCATCTGCGGTAAAAAATCGTCGTCGTGCTCCCCCCGTCCGTCCTTCGTGTCTTCGTCACTTCGTGTTTCAACGCCGTTATCCATCCCCATGCCGCACCTACCACGAAGTATGCACTGCCCACCGTAGTGGGCTCGCACCCAAACCGTGCAGCGGTCTTTGACAATTAAATACGTGCCCCGCCGCAATGACCGCTCTGCCCCCGCGCAGCGTGCCATCCCCCTGACTCCTGGCCCCTGATTCCTCGCGGCCAACACCCCAGGGCCGCCAACGCCTTCCAGCAACTTCAGCCCATTCCAGTCCCTTGCCCGGCTCTTCGCCGGAGGTTGACATCCCTTCGCCTACCGTTGTGAAAACCTTGGCCAACGTGGCCAACGTGGCCAACGTACCCCAAAACCCCAATAAAATGGCCCATTTTTCACCCTGGCCACCTTGGCCAACCTCCCCTCTTCTTGGCCAACGTGGCCAACGCACCGCTGTGGCCATAAATTGTGGCCAGCGCCCACAATTGCCACCCAATTCCCCTATTTCGGCTTGCGGCACCAACCCCAAAAATAATAGGGATTAAAAGGGATCCCATGATCGTCAACCAGGCGACGGCTTCGCCGAGAAAGGTGTGAGGTGAGCAGGCGAGTCCCGATGGGCCGCTCTCTCGAACGGCGTTGGGTCTACGGGACATCGGAATTTCGGCGTCCATGCCTTAATAGTAGAGCTTAAGGCAACGAACGCTGTTCAGGTTTGGCCGCACGCGGCCGACTGGCCCGCTCAGTGGCCGCGAATTCCCAGGGGGCTGAGTCTCCCATGCGGCGATTAATCCAGGTGAAACATTTCCGGTAGTTCTACGGACTTGGGGCTATTATCCGGGTTGGCCGGCATCAGATCCTTCATGTGCTTCCACCATTTGCGGCAAATTTCCGTCTCGGCGATGGCTTGCCAGCGATGCTCACTTTCAATTTCCACATAGCCAAAAAGTTGCCGGGTTTCCGGGTGCAGAAAGATGGAATAATTGTGTACGCCATGGGCTTTGAGCGTATCCAGCAGTTCCTGCCAGACGGGGTTATGCCGCCGCCGGTATTGATCTTCCTGCCCCGCATACACGGACATGACAAAGGCTTTTCGTATCACGGCGCTATTACCTCCAGGCAAGAGTTCATGGCGGTTAATCATAACCCAATCGCGTCATTTCTTCCTTAAGAAAATCAAGGTTGACGGTGGGGGGCTGGATTTTCCAGCGGCCCACGGCATCAGGCCTCACCGCAATTTTCACCATGGGCACGCCCAGGAATTGCGTGAGTTTTTCCAGTGTGGCGGCCTGATCCAGCACAAAATCCTCAAACCGCAGGCTTAAAAAACGTCGCGGCCGGGGGGTCGCGCGGATTAAATCCGCCTGGTACTTCCAACTGATGGCCCGGGACAACTCTATATCCGGCACGTCATCGCAGGGTATGCCAAAACCGCCCAGGCGGTCGGTCAAGTGATCGCCGAGGATGCAATCCCGCGGATCACGCACCCAATGAATGTAATACGCATCCGGATACATACGGGCAATCCACGGGAAAATAAGCGCGGTTTCGGGGAGTTTCCACCCTTTACGCACGGCGGGGCTGGCGACGATGTCTTTCAGATAGGTTTCCACCAGCCGGCGGAATTCCGGATCAATTTCACCTTCCAGCACTCCGGAAAAATCCCACTGGAACCGGCCCTGGTATTTGATACGGCGGCTGAAAACGCGGCACGCTTCGTACAGCGCTTCGGGCGGCAGCAAATCTCCGGATACATTTTGCGTCGTGCCCATGTAAAAGCCGCTCTGGGCCAGCGTCTGGGAAATCGCTCGCGTGCCGGAATGGCCCCGGCCAATCACCGTCACCAGCGTGGTGGGGTCCGGGTGATGCTCGCCTTTATCCGCATATTTGTCACGTGCCTGCAGTTTGGCGGCGGCCTTGGGGTCGCCAATGTGCATGCTGTCGTAGGCCTGCTGGCTGGTTTTAAATGCCCCCACGCCCTTGAGACCATGCCAGTCGCCCTGGGAGAGCATCGGGTTGGAGATACCCGTCTGCTGTTCGCGCCGGGCGATAAACGCGTTCATTTTCGCCCGCAGCTTCTGCACGAGTTCCGGCCGTTTTGCCGCCAGATTCACATTTTCACCAGGGTCTTTCACCAGGTCATACAACTCCACCGCCGGCTTAAAATGGAAGTCCGGCTCCAACGCTTCAATGAACTTCCATTGCGGCGTGCGCCAGCCATGCTTGCGCATCCACGTGCATTCGGTGATGTAAAACTCGCGCTCAAAAGAGCTGGCCCGGCCCTTGATCAAGGCGGTCAGGGATTTTCCGTCGAAACGATCCGGCACCTTGATGCCCGCCAGGTCCAAAATCGTGGGCACCAGGTCCTTGTGCAGGTTGTACCCCTTGAGGCGCTTGCCCGCCGGCACTTTGGCCGGGTAACGGATAATCAGCGGTACGTGCAGCGTAACATCGTAAAGGCCATGATGGTCAAACCAGCATTCATGGTCATAAAGCGTTTCGCCATGATCGCCGTTGAGCACGATAATGGTATTGTCCAAAACGCCCAGCGTTTCCAGTTGCGTTAAAAGCCGGGCAATGCACGTGTCCATATAGGCCAATGCCCCGTCATACTGGGCGACAATGTAGTCCTTGTCGGTAATGCCGGGCGGCATCCAGGAACGGAAATAATCCGCAAATGGCTTGAACGCCAGCACCGGGTCCATGGAATGATTTTTCGGGTCGTATTCGTTGCCCTGATAAAACAGCCGGTCAAACGGCTGCGGCGGCAGATAGGGCGAATGCGGATCCATGTGCCGCAGCAGCACAAAGAAAGGCTTCTTTTCGCCGGCCAGCCGGGCAAATTCCGGCTCGGCCACGGCGTTGAGATTTTCCGCCTTGGGCGAGCGGCCCTCATTCCATGAACCCCAACCGGTAAACTCCAGATATTGATCAAACCCGCGCGAAGCGGGGTTCCAGCCAAAGCCGACGCAGGTGGTGTTATAGCCCCGACTCTTGCAAATTTCCGCCAGCGTACGCACCTTCGGCGTCATCGGACCCTGGTGCCGCAGCGCCACCACTTCCGTGCCGAAACAATCTTTCCCCGTCAGCATTGACGAATAAGCCGGGGTGGTTGGAATATGCTGCGAATACGTGCGTTCAAACAGTGTACCCTGCCGGGCCAGCCGGTCCAGGTGCGGGGTGGTAAGCCGGGAATAGCCATAGCAACTCATGTGATCCGCCAGCAGCGAATCCACCGCGATAAGCACAATATTCGGCGGTTGTTTTTTCCCCGGTTTCTTTTTCTTGGCCATCTGCAAGGTCCTTTAGTTAAATAGCACAATTTATCTCGCCCACAGTCAGTCGCCACCGCCCCAGTAGGATCGCAGCTCATGCATCGCCACACGCCGGCCCAACTTTGCCGATAAATGGCACGCCAGCGTCAGTTCCAGCACGGTTCGCCCTTCTTCCGCCGTGGCAATCGGTCCGCGACGCCCCTGCATAAACGCCAGCAGTTCCGGGGCCAGGGCCGCAATTCGCACGCCATGGTTGGCCGGTGTTGGAATATCACTCACCTGCCAATCCTTGCCGCCTTCCAGAAACCATTTAAGGCCCAGTGTTGGCCCGGCGGCTCGCGGTGCATTGCAACTGGGCACGTCACCGTGGTTTTGGATCACCACGCCGCGCGGCCCGATGATTTCCGTGGTGTTTTCTCCCGCCAGCATGGTAAACGAGCTTACCACCTCCGCTAAAGCTCCGTCCGGGTACCGAAAAACCGCTATTCCCTGATCATCGGGAACTTTCGGGTTGTGCCGGGTCACAATTTCCGCCGAAACACTCTCCGGCCGGCCCAGCATCCAATACACAAAATCAATGGCATGACAGGCATCATCCGCCCACATTCCCCGATTCAACGCCGGATTCGCATGCCACGAATCCGCCAGCCAGGGCCAGGCCTGGGTGCCCAGTCCATGCCGGCGGCGCATCATGTATACTGGGCCAATGCGGTCTTCCCGGACCATTTGGTGCATGAACATGTTTTGCGGATCAACCCGCATTTGCCACGCCAGCGTAAAGGCGACTTGGTGCCGCTCCACCGCCTGCACAATCCGATCCGCCTGATCCAGCGTCAGGGCCAGCGGCTTTTGCAGCACGATGGTTTTGCCCGCTTGGGCGGCCAGTTCCACCACGTCAGCGTGCATGGAGGTTTCCGCGCCGATAACCACCGCGGAAATTTCCGCACGCGCCAAGAGCGCCTCCGCGGATGATTCCTGCGTCACTTTAAATCTTGCAGCGTGGTCAGCCGCCCGGCGGGCATCATGATCCCATATTGCCGCCACGCGAATCTGGGTTGGCTCAAGCTTCGCCCACTCGCCAAGATACATCCCCACGTGCCCGTGGGCGACACCCAGAATGCCGATATTCAACGTCATGCGCGCCATTCCCTTTCGCTTCCGGCAGCGGCCCGGGTTCAGCGGGCTTTACACGCCTGCAGACACGCCTGCATGTGGCCACGCGATTCCGCTGCAATGGCCACGCAACGCGGTACGTCGTAGGCCTTGGCCCCAATCACTTCCAGATTCACCGGCCCGGTGTAATGATTCTCATGGAGCACCCGAATATAGCCCAGCAAATCAATATCCCCGCGCCCATTGGCCTGCATCTCCGGCGTGCCGGGGTTCTGTTGGCGCCCCTTGCAATCCCGAATGTGTACGTGTCGAATGCGATGCACCACCGCCCGGATTGCCTCCACCGGGTTTTCATTGGCCCGGTAAATGTGGCTCGGATCCATATCCAGGCCAAAAGATTGCGACGCAATGGCATTCAGTGCCGCCAGCGAAGTCGGGGTGTTATAAATGGACGCACCCACGTGAGCTTTCACACACAGCGTCAGGCCGAAAGTTCCGGCCCGATCGGCAATTTTCCCCAGCGAATCGATGGATTGCCGCAGGCTCGCCTCATCGCCGCTTTTGCCGCCGGGACCGCAGTTGATGATGGGAATTCCCAGCTCCACCGCCACGGCAAACGCCGCCTCCATCTTGGCCGGATCCTGCGATGGCTGCTCCATCGCCAGCAGCGGCAGATTGTACTTTTTGGAAAGCTCGCGGATGGGTGCCACCAGGTCCTTCCACCGGTCCAGCACCAGGTGTTCGCTCATGCCGTCGATCGCCGACAGCTCGATGCCATCGTATCCGCACGCGGCCGTCCAACGAAAGGCCGTTTCCATATCGTGGCCGCCAAAAAGCACTGAATTAATTCCCAGTTTCATAAAGTACCCTTATATAAAAAACATCATGTAAAAAACATTGTCTGTCAAAATCGGCCATGCACAAAGGCCGCAATCGGTTCAATGGCTCGTCCGGCACCGCTTGAACAGGTGGTCCCGGCCGCCCCGGTCACACCGTCGGCACCGTTACAATGGCGCCCTTTTCCCACGATTCAATCGCCGCTTCAATCACCAACTGGGCTTTCAGCGCGTCTTCAGCCTTGCCATCCACCTTTTCCGGCGGCGTTTTTTTCAGCAGGTCATCCACCCAGGCGTTAATGCGCGATTGAAACGTATCGCCAAAGCCCATCATGCCGCCCAGGTAATCGAATATCTCAGCTTCCCTGGAATTGCGGCTGTGAAACCTCAGCCGTTCGCAGGCTTCTTCAATCACCACCCGTCCCTTCGAGCCCACCAGTTCGCAGGTTTCCAGCCCGTAGCCGCCGCCGGCATCATAACTGCCGGTCAGGTGGCCGATGGCACCGCCGGCAAATTGCACGTTCATCTGCACATTGGACCAGATATTTCGTCCCGGTCCCTTCTTGAAAAACGCCTGCACTTTGGCAATATCGCCGCCAAAGTAGCGCATCACATCAATGGAATGGGGATGCAGCGCCCGCATATGAAAATGGGGGCTGCTTTCGTTGGGGTTATTAATCCACATGGTCATCTTAATGATGTTGATTTCGCCCAATCGCCCTTCGGCTTGCCAATCCTTGGCCCGGCGGGCCGCCGGCGTAAAGCGGTGATTCAGATTGATGGCGTACGGCAGATTTTTGGATTTGGCCAGGGCCACCATTTCCCGGGCCTTGGGTATTTCATTGGAAATGGGCTTTTCTCCCAGCACCGGCAACCCACCGGCCAGCAGTTCCATGGTGGCCTGGTAATGATCGCCGCCATTTTCCTTGCCGCCGGTGGTCATGCTGACCGCATCGATTTTCACCCCGGAGGCCAGCATCTCCTGAATGGAATTAAAACCCGGGCACTGAAAATTTTTCGCCGCCGCATCTACCCGTTCCTTGATAATATCGCAGACGGCCACCAGTTTGACCGCTTTGTTATTCTGATAGCAGCGGGCGTGTGTATTGCCGATACCGCCCATTCCAACCACTGCAACATTCAACATGACAACTCCTTTGCGCCTGTAAAAATCCGGCCGCGTGCATGCACATGGCCGGCACCTGCAACCACAATGCAAGTGCCGGCAGTATTGTGTCATCCCCCGGCGTTTACCGCCAGCATAAAACGGGGAAAAATTTGCACTTTTTTTGGCCGCCCTGATGCCGGAATCCCGGCCATTTTCTGTTTTTCAATACCCCTCGGCGTTGAGCTGTGCCGACTCTTTTCTGGCCGATGGAGCCGCCGGTGTCGGGGACATCTCTCTGCCCCACATTTCCCACAACGCTACCGTAACCAGCAGCCAGCAGATAATGCCTGCCCAGTGAAGGGCTGCGGTCTGCACGCCGGATACGGTCAGCACATGCGATCTGCCAATGTTATAAAGCACCAGGCCGGCCAGGCTGATGTATAACATCGTGTCAATCGTCGCCCGCACGTTCCGGCGTATCAGGCCGCCGTGATACAGGAGAAACAGTACCGCCGCCAGGGCACCGAAAAATCCATGCACCAGCGGACCGGTCGTTTGCAGCGCAACGCGCACCGTTGAAGCGTCGGCCAGACGCGGCGGAATCCGGCCTGCGTCGGCGATACCGTCGGTGAAAATCGACAACGCTACCGCCAGCAGGGCACCGGCCGAGGCGATCGGCCAGATCGCAGACCTGTCCAAGGTAAGCTCGGCTTCGCCGGTATGATTGAACAACCACACCAGGCTCATCGGCATGAGTACCCGTGCCAGGACCAGAAGATGCTGCATAGTCCATGTAAGGTCAATGCTCTGATACAGTCCCCACGAGTTGAGCAAAAGCCCCGCCAGGGCCAGGATGATGACAGGCAGATAGCGCCTGCGTCCGTGCAGGCTCACAGCCACCGCCGTCGCTGCCAGGCCGATGCAGACATAGCCAAACAAGATGAAGTTCCGCAGAGCGATGGACGATTGGTCCAGGCCCGAATCCGCCTCCAGATGTCGCAGCCATAGCTTGGCCCCAACGGCGCAGCCAACCAGTGTCGCCGCCAGAACGGCCGAGCCAATCTGGATGTATCGGCCGTTTGCCGGCCGCGCCAGACATGGCGTTGGGGTGGGTGGCGGCGCATTGGTCGGCACCACGGGCGCAGTGTGATTGCGCAGATGCACCAGCAGCCATTCATACAGGCCCAGGGCAAGCCATAGCCCGCCGCAGCATGCCGCCACCGCCAGCAGCGCGGCACGCTGCAACGTCGCAGCCCCGGAATGCGTCAGCCATAACCATGTGATAAACAACCACCACGCTGCGGGCAGCAATGCTACAATATCAATAGTGCGATACAGTTTGAACCGTCCCGTGCCGATATGGCTCAAAGCCAGCACAACTGCCAGCGTCGGCAGCAAGAGTAGTCCAAGCACGAACGTGAGAATTGTAGCAATCGCTGCCGCGCCCGCGTCCCAGAGAGCGGAAACCGACATCCAACCCAACTGCGCCACCACGTAGCGCAATTCCAGCAGCCCGGCCCAGCAGGCCAGACCGACGAGGGTGAACCGGATCAGCATCAGGTAGCCAGCCCTGCTTTGCCGCATCGGCCGCCGATTGAATATCCAGGCCAGCGCCATGACCAGCCATAGCAGGGCCTGCGAAACAGAATACCCAAAGGATCCGTCCACCCCCGCCCAGTGGCGAAGGAAGCTAAACGGAATCATGGCCGGAACGGCCAGCACCACCAGCAGCACCGCCCGGCGACGCCCCGAAAGGAACAGCGAAATAGCGGTCACGGCAAGGCCCGCAAGACCGATCGTGATACAGCCCAGGCTGGCGGGACCGCTCGGCCTGGGCACCGTTGGATACGTAAACTCTGCGGACGCATGACCCATGCGAAACCACGCGATCAGCGCTGACAACGTCAATAAGAGCCCGATGCCGGCCCCACCCAGTGAAAATAGCCGCCGCGGATAAAATTGAACCTCCGCCATGGTGTTTCGACGCTCCACAGACACTTGTTGCGACGGGCAATATGTTATGCGGTCGCGGGTAATTTCGCGAGCGATCTCGATTACGCTTGCCGCCCGCCTTCGCCAGCCCATCCAGCGCCGGCCCAAAAGCGATTGGGGTTCGGCCGTGTCGCTCCGTACTTCCGCCGTGCTATTCAGACGGCCCAATTCGCAACCGGCTCAAAGGCGGCTCGGTCGCGTGGTTTCCCGGCCGTTTTCCGCGGCATCAGTGGCCCTGGACCTTCAGTATGGCCAACGCTGTTCTGGCCCATTTTGCAGCACCCGGGTCGCCGCTGGTGACCGCTTTTCAAACCACTGTCGCGCCTTGGCATAATTTCGCGGCACGCCTTGGCCATTGGCGTAAAGGGCACCGACATCGTACCTCGCATAGCCGCTGCCCGCGGCCACGCCCTTGCGATACCATGAAGATACTCTGCCGATAATCCTGTTTCATCTCAAAGTAGGTGCCCAACCACCTTTCGGCAGCGGCATTTCCTGACTTCGCCGCCCTTTCCAGTTACTTCAGGCTCGCCGCGTTCCCCTGGGCTGCTGTCACAGCCATCTTCTTGGCATGGACGTTACTCATGGGTTTGGCCAGCAGGAAATGTGCAGCCAATAAAATCGCAGCAGACAAAAGCCCTGGGGCCACCCTTTTCCCGCGCAAATTCCCAGGCAAAACCCACGCGCCACTATCGCCGACCGTCAGCTTTTTTGACTTGGCAGGCATTTCTGTTCCCTTTCTGATCTGGCCAAAATTCACAGCCGTAACCATTGGCAGTTCGCCTATGCGATGGATTCCACCTCAACTTGCCTTAAGCTGGATTTTATCTTCCCCTGAAAAAATAAATCGAAAAAGCCAAAGGGCTGCCACGCTAAACGAGGACGGCTGGTTGGCGCGGTGGAGGCACATGAAGCCTGGCCAAACAATGGCCAAGATGAGGGCGTGGTGGTACTGGATGGGTGCTGTGGATGCCATTGCAGCGGGGCTATTGCCCGGCCAACCGGTCAGGCCGACGGGGGCAGCTGGGCAGAGGTCAGGGCCGGAGCATTGGCCGATTTTGATTCCGGCATGCCCGGGTAGGCCGCTGGTTTTGACGGCCGATCTTTCACATGCAGCAGCATGGGCGAAGCGATGGCCAGGGTGCTGTAGGCCCCGGTGAACACGCCGATGAGCATGGCATAAGCAAAGCCATGCACGCCCTGCCCGCCGAAAACATACAAAATTGCCACGACCACAAACACCGTAAAGGTGGTCCATATGGTTCTGCCAAAGCATTGATTGATGGAATCATTGACCAATTTCTGAGTCAGCGCGGATTTGAGCCGGCCGCGGTTTTCGCGCACACGGTCAAAGATGACAATGGTGTCGTTGACGCTGTACCCGATGACGGTCAGATAGGCCGCGATCATGGTCATATTGATCTTAAAATCGCTGACCAGTAAAAACCGTCCAATGAAGGTGTCGTGGATGTAAACGGCCAAGACGGTGGCGGCGACGGCCACGATGGCATCATGCACCAGGGAAAACACCACGCCAAAGCCATAGCGAATGCCGCCGAAGCGGATCCATACATACGCCACGATTAAGATCAGCGAAATGGCCACAGCCATGAGGGCGTTGAGGCGGGCTTCCGTGGCGACCTGCGGGGCAAAACTGGTTATGCCGGCCAAGCCTCCGGACGTGGTCAAGGCCGTGCGAATGATGTGCCATTCGGCACCGGCCACCCGCTGTTTCCACGAGGCCAGATCGGAAGCGTTGTAGGGGTTGTAGGCAAAATGAGGATCCGTGGCCACCACCACCGCTTCGGTTACAGGCGCATGGCCATGGCCTAAAGCGGCTCCCGGCGCATAGCGAATGGGGATCACTTTGAACTGGCGGTATTCCAGGGCTGCAAAATCAGGTTCCTGGCTCATATCCCGGATGCGGCGGGTGAGGGACGAGGCCGCTTCCGGCGGCCTGATGTGCCGCAGAACCACGGCCACGCCGCCGCGGTAATCGCTGATATCCACATTGGGCATGGACGCAACGAGTTCCTGTAAATCACCATGGGTAATGGGAATAACGGTGCGGTTGTCCAGGAGATCTTGAATACGCGCTGGAGGAACATTGACGTTGGTAAAACTGAGCCGCCGCTTCACGGCGATGACATTGGAAAAGGCGGCTTCGAGTTTGCTGGCCAGCAACTGCACGGGGGCTGGCCCCGTGGTGGCGTTGGGAGCGGACTTGGTGGTGGGATTGACAATGCTGGTGATGATCTGAAATTCGTTATGATGCGTGCCGACGCTGTAAACGGTGGCATGGCGCAGGGCCTTCAGGCCGGGCACCTGCCTGGAGAGTTGCAGGATTTTGGCGCGGACCTGAGCGACTTTCAGGGTTTTGCCCTGTTCCAGGCGCATGGTGATCTGGGTGCCGCCGTTGAATTCGGTATCATACTTTTTGTTGCCGCGCAGGAAAAAGGCGGTAAGGCCGGAAATCATGATCACGGCGGAAACGGTCCAGAAGATGCGGCGTTTGCCGATCCAGTCAAAATTGGTCAGGGTGAACACCCGCATAAAGGGCCATCGACCGCGCAGCCACGTGAAGGTGAACATGTCCCGGAAATATTCTTTGACGGAAAGATCATCTATTTTTTTCATCACGCCGAAGCGGATGGCCGCGATCATAAGGGTACGGGTGACAAAAAGGGCGGTAAACATGTGAACGGCCAGACCGATCAGGAGTGTCACGCCGAAGCCCTTGACATCTTCCGAACCCAGCCAGACCAGCACAATGCTGGTCAGCGAAGTGGTGGTGTTGGCGTCAAAAATGGTCCAGAAAACTTTGTCATAGCCTTGCTTGACGGCCAGCCAGAGGCTGGCCCCCTTGTGGAGCTCTTCCCGGATGCGCTCGTTGATTAGAATGTTGGCATCCACGGCCATGCCCAGCGTCAGCACGACACCGGCAATGCCCGGCAGGGTGAAGGTGGCGTGAATCATGGACATCACGCCCAAAAGCAGAATCAAGTTGAGAATGAGGGCCACATCCGCAAAAGCCCCCGTGATGGTGTAATAAATGAACATGAATACAAGCACGACAATAACCGCGATGACGGCACTGTGCAGCCCGGCCCGCAGGTTATCCGCTCCGAGAGTGGCTCCGATGGTTTGCACGGAAATGGGATGATTCTGCAGCGTGGCGGGGAGCGAACCGGCATTGAGAATCTGGGCCAGCATTTTGCCCTGTTTTTGAAGGCGGCGGGCGGCTTGGGCGGTATGGGCGGCCCCCAGGGTGATTTCACCGGATCCGCCGATGGCGCTTTGAATGCGCGGGGCTTCGATGGCTTTGCCGTCCATTAAAATGGCCATATCGCGGTGAATATTGTTGCTGGTGAGTTGGCGCATGTAGACGGCACCAATGGGGTCCAGGTTAAAGGACACCACCAGGCCGCCGGTTTGCGGATCAGTGGTGAGATTGGCGTAATCAATTTTCCAGGGGCGGCGGGTGGGATTATGAGTCAACGCGCGGGCCTGGGTATGATAAAGAAGAATATAATGCTGGCCTTCCCATTGACCGGTGACATAACCGGCATCGTGCAGCAGGCTCTTGCCGTTGGTGTTATCAATGGGGTACCAGCGGGTGCCCGGCGGCGTAAAGCCGCTGTGCGGCCCCTTCAGGGACAACTGCGCCAGGGCCTTGGGAACAGCGGGGTTTTGGGGGCTGACGGTGATCTGAAAATCAAGCACGCCGGCTCCGCGCAACAGGCGTTCGAGTTCCGCGGGATTTTCCAGGCCTCCGCTGTGGTTACGCCTGTCGGCATACGCCAGGACCAGCTTTTTAAGTAAAGCGGCGCGGCCGGGATGGTCGGCGATGGCTTTTTGCAGGGCTTTTTCGGCACTGGCATTGGTGGTCTGATAGGTGGCGGCAAGCAAATGGGCCAGATGCTGCAGGTCGATGTTGGAATGCAGCACGGCGGAGAGATACTTCTGGTAGGTTGTCGATGCCGTCAGACGCTGGGCGATCAGCGCCGGTGGAATGGCCAGCGGATTGTTGGCATATTTGGCCTGGGCCTTGTTGGCGGCCATGAGATCATCATACGCAACGGCCAATTGGCGCAGCAACAGCAAACGCTGGTGATTTTTACCCGCCAGGGCGAGCATTTCCTGGGCCCTTTTTTGTGGTGAAGCCCGCAAAGCCGCCGCCACCTGGGAAGGTTCAATGTTATCGCGCATCAAAGCGTCCACCAGCTTTTGATAGCGGGCCTGGGCGATGCGCGACTTATCACTGGCCAGGGGCATTTGAATTTCAATGCGGTCACCGCTGAGGACTCGCCACACCAGATTACGCACGTTTTTAGGGTCTACGCGCCGGCGCAGCGTGGTGATAACCTGGCGGGCGAGTTCGTTGGGATCGCCATGATAACCTTTGGGGATATTGAGCTGGTAGATGAGTACGGTGCCGCCGGAAAGGTCGATCCCGCCCTTGAGGCCATAGGAAAAAATGCCAAACAGGGCGAGCGCAACGGCCGCAATAATAATGGTAAATCTGGTAAGAAGATTGCTTTTCATATTCGTTCCATGATGGCCATCGGTTCCGCCGCCCGATTCCAGTTGTGACTCTTTTGTTTTTGCGGTCCCCGCCGCCCAGGGGGCTGACTTTTGGAGGTTCATACCGTGCCGGGTGTTCCGGAGGCACCGGAAAATCCGCCGGGATTAATGTTAAGCCTTCTTTTCTTCCGGGGAATCATCCTCCGCCAGCACGCGGGAGATGGCGCTTTTTAGATAATGGGCTTTCACATTGGCGGACTCGTCCACCTTCAGCACCACCACATCATCGCGCACATCCACAACAGAGCCGACCAAGCCGCCAATGGTGACCACGCGGCTGCCCTTTTTCATGGTGGCCAGCATCTGCTTGCGTTTTTTTTCTTCCTTGCGTGGGCCGCGGATCAGCATGATGACCAGTATCGCCGCCGCACCAAGCATCAAAAATGTAAACCAGCTATTATTGGCCGGGGCTGGGGCTGGTTGCGTGGTCGGAGCCTTAACCGTTTCGGTTCCGGTTGTAGCATTCACGATTGCCTTGACACCGCTGCTGCCGGCCGCGGTTTTACCGGAAGGCGTGGCGGGCGTCGCCGGAGCAACGACCGCCGTATGGGTACCGCTGGCGTTCTTCACCACCGGCGGGGAACCTGCCGGTTTCACCACCGCAGTTACCTGGGCTTGCGCCGAGGCATTAAACCCATGGGGCGTTACCGCCGGGATGATCAGACCGGCAACCACCGCTGCCATAAACATTTGTTTCACTGATGTTACACGCAACATGATTCCACCTATAGCAAATTCCGCAACATTTCTTGAACCAATCGCCGGGCTGCGGCAGGCAGCCCATCGGCCTGGAGACATCCTGTTGACCTGTGGCTGGTGCGCCTGTTATGGCACAGCGTCCGGAGCATCAGAATCCCAAGCCTTCAGGCCGGACAAAGCATTGTCCCGGATGGCACGGCGAATGTCCAGCATCCACCGCTGGAAAAAATGGACGTTATGGAGCGATACCAAAGTCGGCCCCAGCATTTCGCCGACGGAAAACAGGTGCCGAATGTAGCCGCGGGAGAAATTTTGGCAGCAGTAGCCGTCACATTCCGCTTCAATCGGCCTGGTGTCACGGATGTACTGGGCGTTTCTAAGCCGCAGCGGACCGTTGCGGGTGAAGGCCAGGGCATTGCGACCATTGCGGGTGGGCAGGACGCAGTCAAACATATCCACGCCGTGTTTGACGGCTTGTAAAATATCGCTTGGATAGCCGACGCCCATCAAATATCGCGGCCGGTCATAAGGCAAAAACGGCACGGTATGGCCGATGGCCTGCACCATGCGGGCATGGCCTTCGCCCACAGCCAGGCCGCCGATGGCATAACCGTCAAAATCCAGGGCCACCAATTCCTGGGCACAGTGTTGGCGCGCCTGCGGGTCCGTACCCCCTTGCACAATGCCAAAGAGCGCCTGGTGCTGTGACACGTCCAGCGACTCATGCACCTGCCGGCTGGTCCTGGCCCAGGCGAGCGTGCGCGCCATGGCCTCGGCCAAACGCTCGGGCGGGCAATTGGCTGGCGGACAATCGTCAAAAGCCATGGCAATGTCCGCTCCCAACAGATGCTGAACGTGCATGGATTCCACCGGTCCTAAATGCACCATGGTTCCATCAATATGGGAACGAAAATTCACTCCCGTGTCATCGAAACTGCGCAGCTTCGCCAGCGAAAAAACCTGAAAACCGCCGGAATCGGTGAGCATGGGACGATGCCACCCGCTGAATTTCTGCAAGCCACCAAGGGCTGCAACCGTTTCCGCACCCGGCCGCAGCATGAGGTGATAGGTGTTGCCCAGCAGAATTTCACATCCGGCGGCATCCAGCATTTGCGGAGTCAGGCCCTTGACGCTGCCGCGAGTTCCCACGGCCATGAAGGCGGGGGTTTCAAAGCTGCCGTGCCGAGTGGAAATGCGGCCTGTGCGGGCCTGGCATCCGGAATCCTGATGTAAAATTTCAAACGTAAGCGACATAGATAAGCTGTTATAAAAGCGAAACCGGCGATGGTCCAGTGCGGATCGCCGTGGCGGCGGCATCTGGCTCTGGCCATGATGGGCCCTGATTAAGCCTCGAGCCGGGCCAGATCAGGGCGTGGCCAATGGGTACTGCGGCACTTGGCCCTCAATCGGTCAGGTTTAAGCAAACAGTCTGTGGCCTGGTTGCCCTGCCTTTGGTTGCCATGAAAGATCGTGTTTGGTAGTACCGCCAGAGAACCTAACAGTTTGTTAATATTTAGCCTTGCTGAAAGAGAGGACTTCTGCGATAACGCATCGATGAAAAGACTCAAATCTAATGCAGTTGGCGATGAGATTTGGCGGCGGCGGCTCAAAGTTGCGGGCCTGCTGGTGGTGTTGCTGGCGAGCCTTGTGCTGGCGGTGCAGGCATACACCAAAGTAGCCCGCCAGATGGACCAGAACGTGCATATCGACGCCTTTGATTCTTACATGAAAACGGTGCCGGCATTTATTGATGCGCACAAGGCCTATACCAGCGACCGGTTTCCGCTGCCGCCGCTGGCGCTGTTATTTGTGGCTCCTTATACCCTGCTGTCGCGTCCGGCGGCCCAAGCGGCATGGGTCCTCACGAAGCCTTTTATGTTCGTGCCCATTTTTCTGCTCATGATTGCCATGGTGCGGCGGGCGGGGGTCAGGCTGGAAACCCTGGCGGTGCTGCTGGTGGCTGCGGGCTGGTTTTTTCCAGTTATCGGCGACGTGCAGGAAGGTCAGATGAATCTGCTGATGCTGCTGCCGCTGGTAACCGGGCTGTGGCTGGCGCAGAACGAAACCCGCAGGCACCAATGGGCTGCCGGGCTGATGGTGGCACTGGCGATCTGCATCAAAGTAACGCCATTGGCATTTCTGGCTTATTTTATTTTTCGTCGGCGCTGGTGCATTGTGCTGGGTATTCTGGCCGGCATTGGGCTGTGGTTGTTCCTGGTGCCGGCGCTGTTTTTTTCCTGGCACCAGAATATCGTCTGGCTGCGTCAGTGGACCTCCATCATGATTCTCCCTTATGTAACGGGGGGTGTAATTAAATTTGCCAACGGAGAATCAATTCCGGAATTGATGAAACGGCTTTTGGAACATGTGCCGGCCTGGCAGGATATGCTGCGTGGACATACGGTTTATCATTATGTCAATATTGTCAATTGGTCGCCGAAGGTGGTGACCTGGATATGGCGGGGGCTGCTGGCGGTGATTGCGGTGGTGGGGATGATCTGGGCGCGTCAGCCCCTGAAAACCTTTCAGGGCCGCCGGTATCTGATGGAAATCGGGTGCATCGGAATGTTTATGCTCTGGGCTTCGGAACGCACCTGGGTACCGCACTACGTAACACTTATCCTGGCACTTATGGCTACCGCCATGATCGCCAGCGACGCGGCCGCACCGGAAAAAACGCGGCGCTGGGCGTGGATGGCACTCCTTGGAGTTGCGGCGCTCATGCCATGGACTTCGGATTTGGCCAAAATTTTTGGTCGCGACGGCCGGCATTATTTCGATTCCATGGACGTGGTGTTATGGGCTTCTTTGCTGCTGGCGGTGGTACTGATAAGGAGTCGCTACCCGGCTTTGGCTCTCGACCCGCGGATGCCGCAGGCATCGCCAATGGAGGCACCGGCGTAACTGTTTACCGCTCCGCGACTGCGGCGGGCGTGTTCAGGACGAATCAAGCAGCACATCGGTAAGCAGGCCGGGATTTTTACCGGCCCAGGCGTTCATCAGCAGGGTCTTGATAGTTTCAAACAACGGGCGATTCTGCTGCCGGGCGGTACGCAGCACCGACATGAGGATCGCGGTGG
>JAJZCR010000142.1 GCA_021851715.1 Planctomycetota bacterium | reverse complement strand
TGCGAACAACACACCACACGTAGACGCCAAAATCGGATATTCCGGGGCTTGGGTGTATGATTTTATAAACCCCACATCAGAGATGATGCAGACTTTAACGGGCAAAGGCCATCCGTTAGCAGCCTCATCACAATTCCAAAAAGCCATTCCTCACGGCATTACGAACCCGGTTCTGAGCGTTTATACGAACTTTGCAGCCGCGAAAAACGACGAACTGTTGCTGGCCAAATATGCCAAACGCATGCCGCAGGCACGGATGTTTCTCGGTGAGCTTGATGTCGGCACACAGGATCAAGCCTATAAAACCTACGCGATGAGCGCAGGTTTGGTCGAAGGCCAATGGCGAGAGGATAATAGGATGGCCTACCCGCACCCGCCGGTACACCCCGGGCTGGCCGCGTCCTTGCTCAAACTTGCACCGGCCAATGCCCTTGGCGCAGCGGTTTTTCATCTGAATTTAACCACCGTGGCCAATGGCTTGTTGGCCGCGGCAAAGGCCGATGGACACGGCAAACCGATCAATCAGGGCTTGCAAACCGTCAATCAGATGACCGGCGTGGATTTACAGCAGGATTTGATCCATGCGTTGGGTGGGCGTTGGCTGATGTATGAATTACCATCGCACGGGCAGTCTCCATTGAACGGTTACGTACTGGCCAATCGACTGCGGCATCCCAATCGTATTATGCAGGCTTTGGCGGTGCTGATGCCCGTGGCCGTAATGGGTGGAAATGCCATGGCCCGCCAGCGCGGCCTAAGCGCCAAGACGCTGTCCATGAATTCCGTGCAAATGGGCGAAGTAACCATTAATGAAGTTGGTGCCGAGGGCACGTTGCTATGTTATGCCATCGATAACAACAACTTTTTTATCACACTTAATCTTAACACCATGCGCGCCGCCATCAGGCAGGAAAAAGCCAAAACATCCGTACTTGACAACCTCGCGTTTAAGCAGGTGCTCACCAAACTAGGCAATCCACCTTCGGCGGCGACTATCAGTTTTACCGACTCACCAAAGCTCCTGGCCGCAGGCTATAAGCTGCTTACCGAGCAACTGCAAACCATGCTGTCCAAGAACGATATTCAGTTGCCCGTTCCGCTGGCCCGCATCGCCCCACCTCTGACGGACGTGATGGCTGTCATGGAACCCTCCGGCTCGGTAAGTTGGTTCGACTCCGCCGGCTGGCATCGGCGCAGCATCAGAGCGTTTCCGCTGGCGGGCCTATTTACCGCCCAGTCCCCCAGCCACTATCTAGGCTTTTTTTCATCGGCCTGGACGGCAAAAAGTCCCATCACCAAGACCGCCGCCGCTCAAGCCTCTGGCGCTGCGATGGGTAATAATTAAGACCGCGTAAAATTAAGGAACGCATCGCCACAGCAGGAAGCCGTTGAAAGGTTCTAACCGGCCATGGCGGATTGACGGGCTTGCGCGGCAGGTGCCTATTATTTTGCGTTAGCGCGGTACCACGCAATGGTTTTCGCCAAGCCATCTTCCAGCGAGGTTTGGGCCGAAAAGCCAAATAAGTTTCTAGCCAGGGTGGTATCGAGGCAGCGCCGGGGCTGGCCGTCGGGCTTGGAAGGATCCCAGCGGATTTCACCTTTAAATCCACAGAGCTTGCCGATCAATTCCGTCAGGGCGCGGATGGTGATTTCACGGCCAGCGCCCAGATTGACTGGTTCCGCGGCATCATATTTATGCATGGCTGCGACAATACCTTCGGCGCAGTCTTCCACATATAGAAATTCACGCGATGCCTGCCCTGTGCCCCATGCTGTGATAAAGGCACTGTCGGCCCGCTGGGCCTCAACAAATTTTCGGATTAACGCTGGAATAACGTGCGACGACTGCAAATCAAAATTATCGCCCGGACCATACAGATTCACCGGCAACAAATAAATCGCATTCAGGCCATACTGCTGACGATATGATTGGCACATCGTCAGCAACGCTTTTTTGGCAATGCCATAAGGCGCATTGGTTTCTTCGGGGTAGCCGTTCCACAAATCACTTTCTTTAAAGGGAACGGGTGTGAATTTAGGATACGCGCAAATGGTACCAACCTGCACAAACTTTTTTACACCCTGAATCCGCGCGGCTTCCATCAGGTGCAAGCCCATGGCCATATTGGCGTAAAAATACCGCCCGGGGTTTTCCCGGTTCGCCCCGATCCCGCCCACCTGAGCCGCCAGGTGCAAAATAACATCGGGCTTCAGCCGCGACACCATCTCCTCCGTGGCCTGCTGCCGGGTCAGGTCGCAATCTTTACTTCGCAGAATATGGATATCACTTAAAGCGACACCGCCGGCGGTGAGCTTGCGGGTAATACACCGCCCCAGAAATCCTGCTCCGCCGGTAATTAAATATCGCATGAATGCCGTTCTCCGCACGCTTTGCTTCCAACATTCGTCTGACACACAGCAGAACCGAACCGGAAGTGCCACGATTTTACCGCCATCGCTCCACAATGGAAAATTGCCGCCAATTACTGAAAATAATCAAAGACCAAATCCATCGGCCGAGATCCGAGTTGTAATTCCGGTTGCGGGCGTAAGAGAGGCGTACGCTGCGCCCAACGAGCAATGAACAAATCATCGGAACTTCCGAATCTTTGATCCGTGAGTATCGTTGGTCCTCCGTTTACCTCCGCTACCTCCTTGTGCATCAACGTGCTCCAGATTCCGCGTCCAGAATTCATTGAACTGCTTTTTTTCACCACTGAGGGAGCAGAGGAAATGGAGGTTCTGCGGCGCTGGCCGTGCAGCTCTGGTTCCGAAATTGTTTCAGCATTTGCGACCATGACGCCCGCCTAAAAGGCCAATTCTTTCAAAGCACGGATTCTAACCCGCCCAAAGCGGATCGCAAAGCGAATTCATAAAAGCTGAGCCCGCAACGCGGCCACACGCCGCCACTTGTCTCCCAGGCTCCGACAGCTTCGTTGCCTCCACCGTGACCCCCGGGTCAAAACAACCCTTACCGGGGCGAGACTTGCACTCGCTGGAACACCTCGCCTTTGCGCGGCACACTTGGGCCATTTCACTGCGAGTGCTTCGTCAACCAATCCTTGGCCGTGATGTTCCCCGAATCAGCCGCTTTTTTATACCAATACTCGGCCTTCTGGTGACTCTTCGTAACACCCGTGCCGCGATAGTATAGGCCGCCAAGGCCAATCATCGCGTTCACATTTCCAAGGTCAGCCGCCTTTTTCCACAACGCGATTGCACGGCGATAGTCTCGCGTCACCCCCAAGCCTCCAGCGTATAGATAGCCGAGGTTGTACGTTGCACCAAGGTACCCTGCATCGGCGGCCTTCTTCCACCACTTGAACGCTGATTTGTAATCGCGAGCCACATCGTGGCCATAAAAGAAAAACAATCCCAAGCGATACATCGCGAAGGTGCTGCCAGCCACAGCGGCCTTTCTCAACCAAACCAAAGCCTCACGCTTGCTTCGCTTAACCCCCGCCCCGTTGCCGTACAGCGAGCCAATGCCATACATCGCCTTGGCGTTACCGGCAGCAGCCGCCTTCCGCCACAGGATCATCGCCTTGGAATAGTTTCGCGCAACCCCCAAGCCGTTGGCATAGTAGGAACCAACTTCATACGTTGCCGCAGGGATACCCTCCTTCGCCGCCCGCTTGAACCATGTTATCGCCCGCTTGTGGCTTTGCTTTACCCCCCATCCTTTTTCGTACAACACGGCAACTCCATACACCGCATGGGTGCTGCCAGCGGCAGCCGCCTTCCGAAGCCAAAGCATCGCTTTGTGGTAATCTTGCTTGATTTCATGGCCTTTGGCATACAGCACGCCCATCGTGTACATAGCCTCAACATTTCCCGCCACCGCCAACTGGTGCAGCCAAGTTGCTCGTTGTTCTCGCCTAGTTCGCGTTGGGCGCAGCGGATGCCCCAACGCCCATCGGCACAGACGTCTCACTGCTGTTTGGTACCCGGAAGCGGGCTTGATTTCGAGATCGGCAGAATGCGGCGGGAGGACGACGGACATAGCAGCGAGCATGAAATCCGCCGGTTTGTTCGCCTTAATTTGAAACCCCGGTATTTTCGGCGCGTGAAAATCCACAATCGCCAGAGGTCGGACGTTGCGGCCCGTCCTAATGCGTGTAGTCGCCAGTACCGGACGGAGCA
>JAJZCR010000019.1 GCA_021851715.1 Planctomycetota bacterium | reverse complement strand
GGCGGCCGTTGGGATATCCACGGTTGGGCACGTATCCCTTGACCACGCAGTTCGTATTCCAGTATGTGCATCAGATGGCCGACGAAGGTATTGGCCTGACCCGCCCAGCGATTTCCGGAGATGTACAACGCCACCTGTTTTAGCCCGGTGGTTTGCTGGCGGACAAAAGTGCCACGCCCCATCAGCCGCAGTACCAGCCCTTCCTTTACCAGTGCATTCATCGCCGCCTGTACCGCCGGAGCATGGCTGCCCCAAGCCTTAGCGAGTTCCAGTGTGGGCGGCAGTTTAGTTCCTGCGGCAATCTTCTCGCTGACGATCTGCTGGCGCAGGTAAGCTGCCATTTCCGAGCGCTTGGAAATGCCCGGTCGTGGCTTAAAGTTCGCCATTAAATCATCCACGTTCATTTGGTTACCTTCGTTTTGTGCGCCTTCATCAGTTGGCCGCGTTTATAATAATAACCAGTAATTAAAATATAATTTAAGGATGGTATAAAGTCAATATAATTCCTTAAAAATAAAATGAAATGTTTGTAAGTGCTTTTATATACAGTGGATGTAATTTTCAAAATTTTGGGGAAATAGTTGATTTTTTAACTGTGAACAGGCAAAAGCTGCGAAATTAGGCGAACAATAAATGCTCCTGGCCGTTTACACCAAGTTTTGGCGCATTTTTGGATGACACGCAACCTACATTTTTCTTCCGTGATGCTGCGGTTTTTAAGCCGGAAAATAGTACGATGGGTTCAATCGATTACAAAAACGTGAAGCAAAGAATATTTTGCACAACTCGGCTCTTGCATTGTCTGGCCGGGGGGGTAACTTATCTGCGTTCAGGCCTATTGCGGACTTGGCGTGCCGGACCTGACCCGATGATGCTGCGACTGATCCGCCCGTAATGTGCGGGGAAGATCATCGCCAGTTTCAAGGCACTGGTGGCCGCGCCATCGAGGGTTTTCAAGTTGGGCGTCGTGAGCACCAGCGCGCTATTTTCCTTTTGCAGGGTGAAAATCCAACCCATGTTGGCGACGAATTTTTCATTGGCATACGCGCCGTCGGCGGAGGTTTCGCTGGAGCCGTAGGGCGCAGCACCACTTAAATAGCGTACAAACGCTGTAGCGCTGTCACGTAACGCGGCAACCCGCGGCCGACGTTGGTAAGTCAGATGCAGGCTCATCGTCTGCTCGCCGCCGCCCATGGGTGTATTGACGGTTCCGAGGGAAAAATCCTTCTCCATGTAAGTAGTGGTAAGGGACTCGGCCGCCTGTCCGTCGAAACGGCCCATGGTTTCGGAGCGTCCGCGGAGGAGAGCGGGATAGCGACGCTTGGTCATCAAAGCCGCCAGGTTGTCGGGCACATCCAGGTCGCCGTCCAGCAAATGGCAGTATTCCGCGGTATTCTGGAAGTAATTACCTTCAAAGTGAATGACTTGCGTGCCGTCGGGTGAAAAATAGCTGGTGATCGGATCGTACCCGGAAATCTCCGGACCAAAAACCGCGTGTTGTACGTGCGATTACGGTAGATGCCGCCGCGGGATGACCGATCGCGCCACCGTGGTCGGGCCTGATGAAAGAGAAGTGGGGGATTTCGTGCCAATGGTTGTTGATGCACGGCCTGCTCGACGAAAGGAGCACCTTGCCCGGCTTGTCTCGGCCGTCACTTCACTACCGCCTGGCCCCACCATTGCGGGTTGAGTCGCGATTCGGTTGGAACATCGTCCATGGTGGTGGTAACGCTGTTTTGCGGCGAAAATAAATAATTGCGTGAGAGCACCTGCAAGCCGCGATCGGTATAGCCGGAATAATTCACCTCTGCGTCCATGCGGGTTTACGGCGAATATGGTATGTATCCATGAAACCTTTTCAGCCGCGCGAAACATTCCGGGCGGGCAGAGAATCTACATCGCAATAAAAGGCAACGGACCGCAATGGCGGGCATTGCGGGAGGCAAGCCCGGATGGGTAGTATGCAACCACCGGCGTTATGTTTGGCACCGGTGATTGGCGACGCCATGAAATAAGGAGATGGCTATATGGAAACCACCAGGACCAGCCCGAAGATCAATCAAGAAGCGACGGCCGCCACGTCCGCGACGGCGGCAGCCAATGAGGAATTGGCCGTTCGCGGCGGCCCGGCGGCAGTGCAGGCTCCCAAGCCGACCAGTTATTTGCATGGTCCGCTGGAAATCGGCGAGGAAGAGATTCAAGCGGTGACGGCGGTGTTGCGCAGCCAGAACCTGTTTCGCTTTTTCAAGAGCGAAGCGGACTCGCCGACGGCGCAATTCGAGAGTCTTTTCGCGAAGAAATCCGGTGCCCGCCACGTTCTGGCCGTGAACAGCGGCACCTCGGCCCTGATCGCCGGTTTGGTGGGACTGGGCGTAAGCGCCGGCGACGAGGTGTTAGTCCCAGCGTATACGTATATCGCCACGGCTGCGGCAGTATTGGCGGTACGGGCCATACCGGTGATCGTGGAAATCGATCAATCGCTGGGAATGGATCCCGAGGACGCCGCCCGCAAGATCACGCTGCGCACCAAGGCCATGGTTCCCGTCCACATGCGCGGAGTTCCCTGCCGAATGGATGAACTGATATCCCTGGCCCGTGCACATGGTCTGAAAGTGCTCGAGGATTGCGCGCAGGCCAACGGCGGCAGTTATCACGGCCGTCCTCTGGGCACTCTGGGCGACGCCGGGGCCTTTAGCTTGCAGCATTTTAAGATCATCACCGCCGGTGAAGGCGGAGCGATCATCACCAACGATTCGGTCATTCATCAGCGTGCGGCCTGTTATCACGATTCCGCCTACACATTCTGGAAACAGCAGGAATGGAGCATTAAGCCATTTCTGGGAGAAAATTATCGCATGTCGGAACTCAACGGAGCGCTGGCTCTGGAACAACTCAAGAAGCGCGACCGAATTCTGACCCGTTTGCGGACCATCAAACGCCGGCTTGTGGAAATCGCCGCGGGCCTACCGGGCATCAGGCTGCAAGAGGTGCCCGATGCCGCAGGCGATTGCAGCACCTCGTTGGTGTTTTTCACGGATTCCGCCGCACGAACGCAATCCTTTGCCGAAGCACTCCGGGCCGAAGGCATGGCCGCCGGTTCTGTGTTCGATAAGACCATTCCCGATCGCCATATTTTTTGTCATTGGGACTACATCATGGAGAAACGCTCACCGGATGCCTACGGCTATCCGTGGCATGATCCTTCGCGGCCGTGCCAGGTGAACTACTCGCGCGACATGTGTCCGCAAACCATGGCTTGGCTGAATTGTGCGGTGTTCATCCCGCTCACGCAGGTGATGACCGATGAGCATGTAACGGATTGCGCGCGGACGCTGAAAAAAGTGGCCTATGGTCTGTGAGGCATTTATGAAAATCGGCATACCCGCGGAGATTAAGGATAGGGAGAGTCGAGTGGCCTGTACCCCCGGTGGCGTGCGGATGCTGGTGCAGCCTGGGCACGAGGTGTTCGTGGAAGCCGGTGCCGGGGAAGGCAGCGGATTTTCGGATGCCGCTTATGTTGCTGCGGGGGCGCAAATTTTACCGCGTGCGGCGGACGTCTTCGCCCAGGCCGAATTGATTCTCAAGGTGAAGGAGCCGCAGCCGGCGGAATACGCACTGTTGCGCAAGGATCAGATGCTTTTCACTTATCTGCATCTGGCGGCGGAGCCGCGGTTGGCGGCCGTGCTGGCGCGACAGGGCGTGATAGCCTTGGCATACGAAACCGTGCAAGTCGGGAACCGCTTGCCCCTGCTGGAACCCATGAGTGAGATCGCAGGTCGCATGTCCGTGATCGTGGGATCATATCTGCTGGGTAAATCGCAGGGAGGCAAAGGGGTGTTGCTGGGAGGCGTACCCGGTGTATTGCCCGGCAAAGTATTGGTGCTGGGAGGCGGTACCGCTGGGGTCAACGCCGGCCGCATGGCCATGGGCTTGGGGGCGGACGTCACCATTCTGGAAGTTGATTTGGAGAAGATGCGATTTCTGGACATTACGCTCCAGTCAGCGGCGCATACGCTATTTTCCAATGAAGCAAATTTAATTGAAGCCCTGCCATCCGTGGATTTGCTCATTGGAGCGGTATTGATACCGGGGGCACGGGCACCGCGCTTAATTCGCCGGGATATGATGCGCCAAGTGAAATCGGGATCGGTTTTTGTGGATATTGCCATCGATCAGGGAGGCTGCGCGGAAACATCGCGGCCTACATCCCATTCCCACCCGGTTTATGAAATTGATGGCGTGCTGCACTATTGCGTTACCAACATGCCGGCGGCATACGCCCGCACCGCCACCCAGGCTCTGACCAACGTAACGATTCCCTATGCTTTACAGTTGGCAAACTTGGGGTGGCGTCAGGCGTGCCGGCAGGTGGTCGAATTGCAAAGCGGACTCAATGTCTGTGAAGGCCAGGTGGTTCATCCCACCGTGGCGAACGCACTTTCCGGGCACAAGACGGTTGGCCCCGGTGGGGAAGAAGAATCTCCAGCGACGTGAGATGATCGCTGATTACAACAGGAGCTTGACGATGAAAACAATTCCCTTTCTCTGGACCAATGATGACATCCATCCCGGAACGGTTGAGCAATTGCGGCGGCAGTTGGCGTTTCTGGATCGTTTTGGAATTCCGGGAACGTTTTTTGTTGTTCCCGTTGGTGAGGGAAAGACCCTCGCTGATGACGCCGAACTCCAGAAAGAAATCGATCAGGCCCGCGCTCATGGCCATGAATTCTACCAACATGGCTACCGCCACACGGCTTTTGAAAGCGGCGTGCCCGAGACTTGGATGCTGGATTTTGACCCTGCCGCGCGGCGATATTATGATGAACATCGCCTGGAAATTGAAGCCCAGCACACCTGGGAGGCGCTGGTGAACATGATCGAATCCGGCCACCGCATCTGGCGGCGGGCATTCCATGAGGATTCTCCCGGGTATCGTCCGGGCTGGGGAGCATTTTGCGCCAACCTGTACCGAGCCTTGGAGGCTTTGGGGTTTGAATGGGTTTCTTCACGCATTCCCTCGCCGACATCCTGGCTGCGCCAGCAGGGGCAGTGGGATGCGCCGATGAACTATCGCGACACCGTGCCGGCGCAACCGTATCGCTTGGGCAACCTGTGGGAGTATTCCATGGGGGGTGACTATGCCTTCCGGGTTCCCAATGAACCCAAACGCATCGAGTCGATGGTGGACCTGGCCTTGCAGGAGTTTACCTGGTGCCACCAGCGCGGCTGCCCGTTCTTATTGCTTTCCCACTATCACGGCTTGGAAGGGAACAACAACTCCGGCTACGCCATTCACGAGCGACTGCTGACGCGATTGCTTAAGGAAGGCAAGGCCCAACCTATGCGGATGTCAGAGTTGCATCAGCGTGTGGCCCATCCACCCGCTGGCCCGGCCGGGGAATCGGATGCGGCTACACGTGCCAGCCATTAACACTCCGAGGGGCGATTGCCGGTCTGGCGGAGAAAAAAACGATGGAACGCGCTGGGAGTGGAAAAGCCCAGAACTTGGGCCACCGCCGCCGCCTTCATGCCGCCACGTAATAATTGCGTGGCCCGCTGTGATTTCACTCGATGAATGTATTGGCGCAACGAACACCGCTGATGCCGCTGGAACATCCGGAGAAAATGAAATTTACTGTAACCCGCCAGGCAGGCCAGATGATCCAGGGACAGATCGCCACCAATATTAATTTTAATGACGTCGGCAATTTCCTGTACCAGCCGTCGACGGTTTAGTTCCTCAACATCCTGGGATACCGGCATTTCCAGCGATTGTTCAAAAATATCGGGCATTAATGCGGCAAACGCGGCCAGAAAGCGGGACCGGCTTAGCAGGTCTTTCGGTTGGGTTTTTAGCCGGTCCCAACTTCGCCAGAAATGCTCCAAACTCGGCAGCGTTACCGGCGTGGACGGCAGCAATGTGAAGTGATGGCTGCGCACTTCGCAGATGTTGCATAGGGCCATTAACGGCGAGGGCGTGGTCGATTCATGAATCCACAAATGCCGGCAGGGCGGACCAAATGAGGGATACCAGGAGTCGTGTTCTTCATCGGCATCAAACAGCAACACGGTCCCCGGCGCGACTGGATAAATATGGTCCTTAAATCCGTAGCGGCTCTGTCCCGAAAGTCCGATCAGCACCTCCCTGAAATGGTGGCGGTGCGTATGTCGCCGCCGCCAGCGGGCGTGCCGCACATTTCGAACGGGTGCAATATCCGATTCCAGCGCCGTGCCAATGAAGTGATACCGGCGAAAATTCAATACCAGGGCGGCATGTTGCCGTAAGGACCAAGTGGGCATGAAACCTCCAGTCGCAAAATGTTTCCAGCGCCATGGCTACCCAAGATATAACCCCAGCGGCAATTTATATCACCGGCAGCAAGGATAATCCATTTTGCGTTTCCACCTGTCCCGAATTAGCCAGCTACGCTGTTTGAGGTGGGATAATTCATCGCCGTAACGTGGAAAATCACGTTAGATTGCGTGGCCGGACTGGTCCATCAACAGATCAATCACCAGCGCGCTCCAGCTATAATCTTTGTTGCCCAAGGCCCGGCCCGTGATCGGATCATACCATTCCCACAGCTTGGCGCTGCCTTCGCTTTGCACCATCGCCAGCGTGCGCCGGGCCAGTTCCACCGCCAATGTCCCCTGCTTGAGTCTTTCCAGCGAGCGAATTAACAGCCAATTAGTGTTGATCCAGGTGGGTCCGCGCCACATCTGGCCCGTGGTAAACGACGGCTCGTCGCGCGCCACCGACGGGATCGGATACGGAGTCCAAAATTCCCGCTCGTCGGTCAGGTGCCGCAGCAGTCCACTCACCTGCGCATCACCCGGGTCTAAAGCCAAGAGACCCAGTAACCCGCCCACCGTTTTCATGCGGATCGGCTTTTCCCGGTGATCCCGGCAGTAGAAAAATTCGTCCGCAGTATCCCACAATCGCTCGATCATGGCCGATTTGATGCGCCCCGCCCAACTTTCGGCTAGATTTTGAATCTTCGTCTGTCCGAGGTGCCCGGCCAGTCTAGCGACCGCGCGCCATTCCTGCACCAGCAGAGCGTTAAGTTCCGTGGCCTCCACCGGTGCTGGGAACCACAGTTTGCCCGCCTGCGCCACGTGATCCCAACGCGGCGAATTATCCAGCCCGCTTTCCCATCCACACCCCCATCCCGCCAGGTCGTCATGGTCCGGGTCGCGCGCGATATGCCACCATTGCAGGTATGCCACCAGCTTCGGCAGCGTTTGCCGCAGCCACTGATCGTTCTTATCTCGCTGATGGACCAGCTCCACCGCGATGGCCATTACCGGTGGCTGGCTGGTGGGCGCAAAGGGCTGATGCCCATGCTGATAGTTGAGCTCACAAACCCACGGGCTAAAATGTATCTCATGACAAAGTCGGCCATGCTCCAACGGGTGCTCCAACAGATTCGAGAGTTCCATCCGGGCCCAATCAGAAGATTTCAGCCAACGCCAAACAATCGCGTGAAACGCGGAATCCCACAGCCACTGGTGCGGATAATTAAACTTGCTGGGGCTGGTAAACGGGTGGCTCAACGGCGGGTTGGCGTAATCCATTCGGTTGGCCCGCAAAACATACCACGCCTCGCGCCACAATTCCTCATAGCCGGCCCGCGGACACGCAGGCACGTTGTCCGCAAAGAACTGCTCCCATGTGCCGCGAGCATGCTCCAAAACCGTTTGCGGCGATCCCTGCGCCGCCGTCAGCTTTTCCAACGCCTCCTGGCGCGTCCGGCCCACCGCCAAGGCCAACACCCCGGACCGGCCCGCGGGCAGGCCGCACGCCACCACGCCATGCGAATCCCGTAGCTCTCCGACTTGGGCCCACCCGTTAAAGTCCACACCCGCGTCCCACAGCCGCCGCACGTCCGCGGCCTCGCAGCCCGTGACCACCCGCGTGGCCGCCGGATTGCACGCTACGGCCACCACACGCCCCAATTCCGATTCCCAGTAAACCACCCCATCGTCGATGGCAATCTTCAGCGGGGAACGCGTTTCAAACTCAATCCACACCGTGATGGAACCGGCCGCCGCGGATTGAATTTCAAACCACTGCACATGTTGATCCTCGAAGGTGGTGCTGCGCCGCACCGCCACCTGCGGCGTGTCCAGCGAAACTTCCCATGGCTGCCAGGCAGACGCCTCCACCGCACCCGGCAATTCCACACCGTCCACCAACAATCGCACCGCCGTCAAAGTCAGCACCTCGCCCACCTCAATGCGCCCCAAGGCGGCTACAGTACCCTCCACCGCGCCATCCCAAAATCGCGCTTTCCACCCGGTGGATCCAACCAGGTTACCGGCACTTTGCATTCTTGAATTCATCATAACCTTTCTATGGAGTAAATAACCGCGACCACCCAATCTCTGTCGAGCAGCACACAAAAACCACGGATTGCGGATTGTATCATAATACGGTACTCGCCATTCGCCACGGGCGGCAGACATGGATTGATATCATCTGAGGCTTTTAGCCCGCGATTGGTCAGGCGATTCAACGGCGTGTACCGCACCCTTGAGGCCATGGATGGTATCGGCCACCACGTTGAGAACATCGTATCCACCATCAAACGGTGATTGTGTAACCTTGACCAGTGCCGGGCCAGCGACGGCCACCGGCAACAAGCCACCCCGAGCCTCATCATAGATCAATAGATTATCACCAACGGAGCCAAGAAGAATCAGATCCGCCGAAATCGTTCGCCACTGCGGATACGGCTGGATGGGCAGCGTCCAGTGCAGGCTTACAACCACAGCACCGGGCCGGAGCGTTTTAATATGAACTTTTCGTCCCTTTCGCCGGTAGTACCGCAGCAGCCCCCTGGCCATGGCCATTATTTTCGGATTCCTTTTCTGCTTGGGCGTCATCGCCAGCACCAGTGGCATGGCCCGACGCCGGGCAAAACCGGCAATTTCGGCGGGGTTGACCATAATCGTGGAAGCCTGGACCGCATCCGGTTGCGGCCCACGGGCCGCAACGGTAATGGTTTGCGAGGTGGACAGTCCGGAAAGCAATTCCGTAGCCCGCACCTTATAACGTCCCGCCGGATCGCCAGAGCCTAGCGGCAATTGGGCGGCCAAGCCGGTGGCGGAATACACCGTCGCCTGGTGTGTGCCGCGGGAAACGGTCAATTGCACCGGAATGCCACGGATAGAATGTGGGTTTTTCACAACAACCCGGGCCACGTAGCCACCGGAGGGGCTTACGGTAATGGCCAATTCCGGTCGAGTCACCCGGGCCGGTGGCAGAGCGTACCATTGGAAAGCATCGTGGGTTAAGTCGCACCGCCCCGCCTGTCTGGGCGTAACCCGACGCTCCAAGCGTACATCATAAATGGGCCGATGGGTATGCCAATGCAAGCGGCCGACCTGCGGTTTCACATACACATCGGCGTTGTGGCCCGGCAGATATCCCCAGTTGACCACGGTAACATACTTCACGTCGCCGGCGCGGGTGGGTATCGTCCAGATCGTCGGATTGCTTGAGGTGGCAATGGGCGGATCCACGGTTTTCATCGCCCGGCGCAACAGTTGCATATTCCACCGATTACGCTCCAGCAACAATGGCACCTGGCTGTTACGGGTCTGGGCCACGTATGCGGCAATTCGCATTCCGGTGGCCACCGAAGCCCCCGGGCACACGGATTGATCATCTCGAAGAATTCGCCCGCCGGAGTTGACGAATTTTTGTAGCGCCCCGGTCAACCCCTGATACCACACCCACGATTTGTCGAAACGGTTCAGGCCGACCAAGAGGATCGCCTTCATGGTTTTAGGCAGTCCGCGCCGCAACGCCGTGGGAGTAATAATCCGCGCCGGCCACCCGGCGGCATCGCAAAGAAACATAGCCTCCGTGGTTTGCCCCTCCTGCGAACCGTGGTACAGCGCCTCCGCGGAAGGATTCTTGCCCATAACAACGGGGCGGCTAATCGCCTGATCAAAGTCATACAGTATGCCGATACTGGCTATCGGATGGGTGTGGGCGTACACCCCGCCATATTTGTGAATCCACTTAAATAGCGCCTTTTGCGCCGCAATGATCGGCTTGCGCGGACGGCGGGTGGAAGGCACCGTGTCTTGCGCCAAAAAGTTGGTGCCCACCGCCTGTACGCCGCGGGTCAGCACCAGGGCATAAGCCCGTTGCTGCGCCTGCCGGCCCATGAACAGGCGAAAGTTGTCAATCAAGGACCAAATGGGCCGGCGCGGGTAATCGCTGCGTAAGCGGTCCACCAGCGCCACATTGGACAGTGGCCGAGCGGAGTTTAGTTCGTTCCAGTTATAAGCCATCAGTACCGGCACGCCATGTTCCATGGGACGGGCTGGAATACTGGCCCAGGGAAAGCCGCCGCGGCCACCTACTCCCGGGGCGCTGCCGAAGGAACCGGTGGTAAACATCAGCCGCGGATCCACCTTTTTAACCGCTTGGGCAAAATAACCGTATTGCCGCCAGGTGCGGTTGTAACGGTGGATGTACGCGAGAAATTTTGCCTCGTCGGTCCGTACGGCAAACATGTTTAACTCATGGCTTAGCGCGTGCGGCGTTAACCCGGGTCCTACCGGTATCTGAATCGGTCGCTGTTGTTGAAAATTAATAAACGCCCGGCCCCACGGACGGTTCGGAATCGGCGGAGCCCAATTCCAATAGGGCACGTAGCCGGCGTTGTCGGCCCCCAGCATCAAACCGACAAAGTTGCGGTAGCCGTCAAAACGCTGGGCCAGCAATTGCAGATCCCGATAGACGGGCCGGTGAAACTCCGGCAAATTATATGAATAGAAGGCCAGGTTGGGGTTGCCGATCACCCAACCATCCGCATTGATTCCTCCTTGCACTCCCCATCGCCGCAGGTCATTGATCCACCACTGGAAGCGCTCTTGCTGGGCCAACGTGTGGAAATCACCTGCATTCACCAGTTCAAAATCACGATCAAAACCCATATCCGCCATGTGGCGCGCATATTCGGCCAGGGTACCGTGGAACCCCGGTAGTTGGGGGGAGGAAAAATAAAACCCGCCGCTCATTCCCCATGTCATGCACACCGCGTTGATGCTTTCCGGTGAAACCGGCACCTTGACACCGACGCGACGATACCACGGCCGGGCGGAAGGGCTAAACCGAAAGCGGTGCGCCGCGGGCAGGCCTTTTCCCGACTGCATATCCTGATATTCCCTGTGCCACTGCTTGCGGTTGGGAAAAGCGGGGGGCTTGCTTTCGGTCCGCACTTCGATGGTGGATTGGGGTGTGCGGATGGTCAGATGCACCACCCGCATCGCAAAGCGAGGATCGCCCGGGGCAATGGATTTCAACCCGACTGAGAATCGCACCGGGCCGCGACCATCCACCCGCAGGCTGTACGGTGTGTTCTTGGGATTGGCCGGCAGCAACAGCGTCAACGAATGTAATTTCCCCACGCGATGATAGATCCGCCGCCCCGCCAGTCGCAGACGAACGGAATGAATGTCCGCGGTTCCGCCGGCAACTATCCGAACCGGAAAAGCCCATAACTCATATTGGTCCGCGCTGGTGCGGGCGCTGCGATCCGTGGTGTAGACGTAATACCGTCCCCACAGCCACGGCAAAGCCCGAAACCAGTGGTCCACCGGTTCAACCACATTGTCATACGGCTCGCGAAACAACGGCATGTTTTCAGGCGGTTTCGCCAGCGGTACGGCCACGTATTGCACTGATCCTTTCCTCCATAATGGCACGTTGCCGTTAAGCCATAGCTTCGGCCAATCCACGGCGTCAGGCCCCGGCTGACGCCGTGCCGGCTGCATGTACGGCCATTGGATGCGCTGGTTGCCGATGGGCATGTCATACTCGGATAAAATCATCTGTACCGGAAAACGCACCGGTGGAAAATCTTTCGCTACCGGCTTCACCCCCACCAACTTATTTTGCATATCCTGTAGAATCCGCCGCGGCGTCAACGTTGCGGCGTAAATGTGAACCGCCGCCAACTCACCGGCCCAATCGCCGCCGCCGAGTTGCAAAGGCTGTTTGTTGGGCCAAAAGGAATAGGGGGTGGGATCGGAGCTGGCTACCTTTCCGTTGAGGTAAACACGCGCATGTCCTCCCGCACGCATCGCCAGGGCCAGATACACCCATTGGTTCGTCGGAATCTTGCCCGACGCCGGCCCCTGATACCATCCGCCGCCCCAAAAACCATGGCAAACAGCGCAGTGATTGTTGCTGATGCCGAGTTGGAAGCCCTCATTATTGCCCTTGGCTATCAACCAGGTTTGCCCTTTCTGGGGAAAGCTCTTCACTTTCACCCAGCAGGTCACGGTTACCGCTGCGCCAAGCTTGTTGAGAACCGCACCTTTCACAATCACCTTGCCGGCCGGACCGCGGATTTTCAGCGCTGAACCAAAGCGCCGGCTGGGAACGATACGTGCGTGATACATGACGCCGTCGTAGTGCAGCGGCCCGGCATCGCGCAGTACCTTCGGATGCCTGGCATCGGCCTGCATCGGGTACGATGCGACAAGAGGTAAAAGTTTTTTTCTCGTTACCACCGGGGCCAAGACAGGCTTGGATGCGGTCCTGGCTGCGGGCGCGGTAACACGGGTTGGTTCCGCTATGCGCCGGCAGCCCGGGGCCAGACCCGCCAAAAATATCAATCCGATCACCGTTCCTGCCAGTACGGCCTTGCGTTGGCCAATTATTTTATACATCAGGATCGCTTTCAGTAAGGCGGTGCCGGTGCCAGACGATAAAAAACATCCGGACTGTTAATCGATGGACGGTCGATGGGCGCGACGTGAAAATCGAAGAACAAGGCATTGGGGTTGCCGCGACCGCCGCCCGGCGCTAATGGCCCCGCGGAAAATGGAACCGATATTGATTCGTGCCCACATCATGCGGATCATTCCACGCCATAAAACCCATGCCATCCACCGAAAAATCACTGAACAAAATCGGTCGTCGCCCATCCGCATACGGCGTGCTGGTAAAAAGATCCTCGGTTAAACCATTGGAGGTCGGCGGCGCGCCACTGGGCGGATAGGTGAAACCATAGTTCGCTGGCGACGTGATTTGGTCGCCCTGATTGGGCCAAATATCCAAGGCGACGATGGGAACCACCATGCCGGTCTGGGCTCCGTAAAAACCCTGGTTATCATTGGGGATTTGATTCAAACGCAGACCAAGATAATCACCCCCGAGCAGCCCAATCCATCCCATAGGAGCCAATGCCTTGTAGGAGCTAAACCCGGGGACCGGCGAGGTCGGGTTCGTCGGGCTAATGCTATCGGTCGGATCAAAAAATACACCACGATCATGAAGGTTGTCCTGCAAGCTGGTGGTAACATACCCATTCCTGCTGTTAATGGGAGGAATCGCGTTGTTGGCGGGGATATAACCCAGTGCCAGCATGATGATCCAACCCGAACCGTTATGTCCCCAGCCGGCGATGACTCCCCTTGACGGCGGTAAATAGCCGTTGTAGTCGTTGGCATATTCGTCCAACCCCATGCCAATTTGCCGTAGATTCGACGCACTGATGGCATTGTCAGCATCCAACCGCGCCGCCGCCAGCGCCGGCAGCAGCAGGGCGATCAGAATGGCGATGATGGAAATGACCACCAATAATTCCACCAGGGTGAAGCCGCTGCGCGGCCTGCGGGCCGCGAGACGGGAGTCGGGAGAACAGGACGACGGGGCGGCTGCGGTCGCGGGGGACGGTAGAACCGCAGATGGCGCGGATGGACGCAGATCAATGATGGGCGGCCTGCGGGCTGCAGGATGGTAGAGGGCGGTGGAAGCGTAAAATGCCGGCAGGATGCCGGCGGTCCGGCTGGGAGCGAGGGCGTCCCGCCCGCATTTTCCACCGGCAACCCGCAATTGCGGTTGGAACAGAGCACTGGCCGGTTGTGCGAATTTAGCACCATCCATGACGGGTCTCCTTTGTCTGGCCGACGCTTCTCCGGAACTGGATACGCCGACTACTACGTACAACCAGGCCAAAGCGGAAAGGCCGGAGTTTATTGCTCCGGCCCTCCCTTACTTTTATTTTGCCGACGGCGTATCTTGTGCGATCCGCCTGGCGGCCCGCGGCCAAGCTTGGCCGCTCACGCCATTTTTCGGCGTTTGCCGATCAGCAGCAGGCCAAGGCCGCCAACGCCCATCAGCCCCAGCGCCGCTGGTTCGGGAACAGGATTGGCGGTCGTGTCGGCGTAAAAGACCCGGTTGTAGGCCCCTGCTCCGTTAGCATAGTCGGTGATGAACCCAGACACGATGTAGCTGCCGGTAGCACCAACGCTGGCGCCGTAGGCGCTGTATTCGTTGATTGCGATTTGCGACACATTCGAGTTGACCGGCGTTGATTCGCCGGCGGCATGATCGATGTTAAAATAAGTCGGGCCACTTACATCGAAAGCATAGGTCGTGTTGGCAGCCAACGACACCGGCGTCCCAAAACTGAACGTGATGTAATGGCTATTCGACACCCAAGTGCCAGCCGAGGCGGTCGCGGTATCCATGCCTACCACCGTGTATGTCCCTTCGGGACTGTTCAGGCTGGTGTTTGTCGAGACAGATGTGTTCGGCGTTGCCAGCGAGATTACTTCGAAGTTGAATGTTCCAGTCGGACTGTTGGACGTGTCAAGCTCGTACGTGAACGACTTTAGCTTATACCCGGCCGCATTGGAGCCTGTAGTAAACGACTGGCCGGCTCCGTGATAGTTGTTGTCCGAGTCGTACTGGCCGTTGGCACCTCCAACCGACGTGGGCTGCGATATCACGGTATCGCCATTCGCGAACGTCGGCGCTGACGCGCTGACCGTGATCACCCCCGCGTGCGCTGCGCCGCCAAAGGCTAACCCCGCCAGCACCGCCGCCGAAACACCACACTGAAACTGGGAATGGAAACTGGTTTTGCATCTCATTATATTCTCCTTTTTTAAGACGCCTCTAAAAACTTCCCGAACCGGAACGCCCGGCCCGCGGATTTAACGCCAAACTTTGGCAGCCAGAACAGTCCGCCGCGAATGAAACCGTAAAGCGACGTTGAAATTGGAACCAAATTTGCCTCTCATGATTTTTTCCTTTTACAACAAGAAGCACACTAAAACATACTCTCCGGTTGGCACGTCCAACCTGGAGATTCTTGCTTCACCGGTGAGTCTAACAGAAAACACAACCGTTGTCAAATAATTGTTCAAACATGGCACCACAGTAAGACAATATAAGTGCAAAAACGATGGAACTATTTTGATAACCACGAAGGTACTCCATATTATTTGGCTAATTTCGCCACTTTTGCCCTTGAACGGTTGCCGCCAGTGGCCGGTACCGGATTGGCGGTCGTGTCGGCGTAAAAGACGCGGTTGTAGGTCCCGGCTCCGTCCTTATAGTTGGAGATGAATCCGGACCCGACATAGGTGCCGGTAGCGCCAACGCTGCCGCCGTACTTGTTGTATTCGTTTATTGCGATTTCCGACACATTCGAGTTGACCGGCGTTGATTCGAAAGCGGCATGATCGACGTTGAAATAAGCCGGGCCACTTACGTCGAAAGCATAGGTCGTGTTGGCAGCCAACGACACCGGCGTCCCAAACTTGAAGGTGACGTAATACCCTGCGTAGGCCGACGAATTCGCCGGTACTCCCAGTGGCCAAGTTCCGGAAGTTCCGGCCGAGGCGGTCGCGGTATCCATGCCTACTACCGTGTACGTTCCTTCCGGACTCGCCAAGATACCGCGGCTTGTGCTTGTCTGGACAGATGTGTTCGGCGTTGCCAGCGAGATTACTTCGAAGTTGAATGTTCCGGTCGGAGCGTTCGTCGCGGAAAGCTTGTACGTGAACGATTTTAGCTTATACCCGGCCGCATTGGAGCCCGTGGTAAACGACTGGCCGACTCCGTGATAGCTGTTGTCCGCATCGTAGGTGCCGTTGGCGGCTCCAACCGACGTGGGCTGAGAAATTACGATATCGCCGCTGGCGAACGTTGGCGCTGACGCGCTGACCGTGATCATCCCCGCGTGCGCAGCGCCGCCAAAGGCCAACCCCAGCAGCACCGCCGCCAGTGAGCCAAGCTTAGGACACCGCCCCGCAGTCCGCCGCGAAAGAACCCGTGAACCGACGTTAAAATAGGAGCCAAATTTGCTTCTCATGATTTTCTTCCTTTAAAGAAGCACACGAAAACATATTCTCCGATTGATGCGTGCAACCGGGAGCTTCTTATTTCACTGTGGAGTCTAATAGAAAACACAACCGTTGTCAAACTATTGTTTAAAACTAGTGTCTATGTAAGACAATATAAGTACAAAAAGACGGGTGGCGTTAATATGATGACCACGACAGTGCGTGGCAACCGTTCACGGGAAATATTGGTGAAAATTGGTCAAATAATCACTGTGTTCGATGATCTGCTCGCATTATGTGCGTGATTTCTATAGCAACGTCCTATAATAAACAGAAATTTCTCAATATTTTTATTCTTTTGCCACCTGAACCGTTACGCTTATTGTTCATCACCTTGACATTGACCCAAAAAAGTCTAACATCAGATTCATGACTCAAACCGTAATTGCCAATCAGGCCCCCAGTGCTCGCGTTGATCGGGAAATCCGACAATGGATACATGATGGCAAATGTGCGCCAGGCCAACGGCTGGCATCGGAAATGGATCTGGCGGCGAGTCTTGCCGCCTCGCGTGGAACGGTACGTGCGGTGTTGTTGCGACTGCAGGCGGAGGGGCTCATAGAGGCTTTGCCGGGCCGCGGCCGCAAAGTTCGCGGCCGAATTGTTGCAACTACGCCGTTCAAAACGCATGGGACCGTGCTGATGGCGCGCACCATTGTAATGTTGACCCACGCGCCGAGCCTGCCGCCTGGCCACCCCGAGATGCAGAGTGGAGGACGGGCCGAACTCGCGGTGGAAGCCGCCATCGCGGATGCCGCACAAGCCGTGTCCATGCATCTGCTGGCTATCCACACCCCCACTCTAAGCGAACCCGAGATAAAACAGGTGATCGTCGGCCGGCCGCTGGGCGTTCTGGCTGCCAGCGCGGTGGCCGACTCCGATGCGGGGTGGAAATTGCTCCACCGCCTGGCAACCGGCGGTCTGCGCGTGGTGGCGGCCGGCAACCGGGAAGCATCGCCGCCTTTTGACCGCGTGTTGCGGGACCACGAGGAAGGGGCGTACCTTCTGGCATGCCTTCTCATCGAGCGTGGATGCCGGCGCATTCTGGAAATTGGCTCAGCACCGGATGATCTACCTTGGGTGGCCCGGCGGACCGCCGGCTACAAGCGGGCACTGCAGGAAGCCGACATAACGCCGCTGCCGCGCGTTCACGGGATCGTTGTGTCGCGCGACGGCACCCGCGAAAATTTTGCGACGCGCGTCCGCCAGTTCGCAGGTTTTCTCGCCGAACATCTGCTCGCGGCCAATCCTGTCGATGCGGTCATGGCGCAAAACGATTGGGACGCCTCGGTGGTCTTAGGCGCATGCCGAGTGCTCGGCAAGCGGCCTAACCAAGACGTGTTGGTCGTCGGCTATGATGACTGGTGGAACACGCCGGAGCGCGAGTGGGAGCCGGCCAGACCGCTGGCCACAGTGGAAAAACGTAATGCCGCACTCGGCGAGGAGATGGTGCGATTGCTCATTGCCCGCTGCGAAGGGCAACTGCCTTCGGAAGCGCAATGCCGGATCATCAAGCCGCGTCTGGTGATCGTGCCACAACCTGATCAGCCCACACTCGCAGCCGCCTCTGCCGGGAGCGCTGCTGGACAGTGAAGAACAACGTAACAGCATTTTGCCAGGGCTCTGATGATGAGCAAGCCGTTATCACCCGCGCCTATCGCGACTGGCTCCGGCAAATTCTGCCCATTCAACGTCTTGATGGTTCGGACCAGGACGGCGGCTTCGAAGACGTTCCCGCTGCGGGCTGGTGCGATGGACGTGAAACCGCCTTCCGCTTGGGGAGGCTGATCGCCGCACGGTGTTGGCTTGGCGATTGGGATGACGTGCCCAGCCTCGATGCGGCCATTCGACGCGGCGCAAAGTTTCTCCTCCGGCGACAGGCTCCGGATGGACGGCTCGATCTCGGTGGCATGTATTCCGCCAACGAAGCGGGCTTCCCTCTGCCTGGACTGGTTGAGGCTTATAAGCACCTCCAGAGTACTCTCCCCGCACTGTACCACCAGATCGAGCCAGATTTGCGACAATTTCTCCAACGGGCCGCCCAGGCCGTACTTGCCGGAAGCGCCCACACAGCCAATCACCGCTGGGCAGCGGCGTGCGCGCCGTTGGCTGCCGTCCACAGCCTCTGGCCCGATGAACGTTACCTTGCCAAGATCAAGGATTACTTGGCCGACGGTATAGATTGCGATGAGGATGGCTGCTGGTACGAAGAGCGCAGCCCCAATTACAACATGGTGGCCAATCACGGATTGATGGTCATGGCCGATTGCCTCGGTAAACCGGAACTCCTCGAGCACGTGGTACGAAACCTGACCTTCATTCTCTATCAGTTGAACCCCAACGGCGAAGTAGACTCTACCTTCAGCCATCGCCAGGATCGCGCAGCAGCGAATCGCCCGCCATGCACGTATGGCGTTGCCCGCCGCGTGGCTCAACTCACCGGCGATGGACGGTTCGCCACGCTGGCCTTGGCCGCGCTGCAAAATAAGACGTCTCTGCCGCACGAACTTATGCCGCTGCCGTTTGAGCTTGCCAATCACCCCGGGCCGTTGCCGCCGCCCCGGGAATTATCCACCACGTACGAAAAATTTTATCCGGCGAGGGATCTGGTGCGGTGGCGCAGTGGCAAAAACGCCTTAACGCTCTCCGCCGATTCCGGCCACCATTTTTATGATACAGTCCTTGACCAATGGGGAGGAGTGCGTCTCAGCGACGACTGGTTTCACCTGCATTGCGGCGACATCGTCATACAGAGCCTGCACCTGGCACCCGCGGGCATGCTGGCGATACAGCCGCGCCGCGTGCGGCAGGAAGCCCCCGGCGTATACGCACTTTCCGGTTGCGCCGATGGGTGGTTGCATACGCTGCATTTTCGTCCCGGCGCGCCGCAGATCAAGATGCAGTGGGACTTGGAGCACTCCATTGTGGTACAGTGTTCCTCACAAGACATCGTCATGCGCCTGGACTGCAACACCCCGCACGCGCTGCTTGCGTCACTGAACTTCTGGATTCGTCCCGGTGTTGACATCGTTGAAGGCCAGACCACCACAACACTGCATGCCGGTGATGCACATAGCCTGCGCGGCGGAGCGGCAGTATCGATTCGCTCCCATACCGGCGAACTCCGTATCGAGGGCCTGCCATTGGCCTGCCATGCCATGCGATTATTGCCACGCCAACCGATTCCATCGAGCATGCCCGCAACCTGTGCCGTTCTGTGTCTGGGATTGCGTTTCCCAGTCCACCTGCAACTTCGCTTTTGTTTCTCAAAAGTCTGAACTACCGCGGATCGGGTGGGCGGGTGTGGCTGTCGACATGGGCCGCCACATCCCGCGCCTGCTGATCGGTGTATCGAATGGCATATTGGCTTTGATGAAAGCGGCGGCCATTTTCACCTTGGCCATTCCGGCCCCATGTTGTAGGAATGTGGCCTCCGGAGTGGTGGCCTTTCGGGCGGCACACGGAAATCGGAAATGGATAGCCAGCCGCCCGGCCAAATCCCGAAGGCCTTCGGGACCGGGCTGGGACAAGTGGACAGCCTGTCAAAAACATTCAGCCCGGGGATTGCTTCCCTGGACGCCGGCCCGCAGCCGACGCCTTGGCGGCAATTTTCCGTGCTCCGGCGGTGGTTTAAGCTGGTTCGGCGGCTTCCTGAGAGTCAATGGCCATACGATGCCAGCGCAAGGCTTCGCGCTCATTGCGCCGAACCCCCAGGCCGCGTTCGTAAAAGGCCGCCACCTGGCGCATGGCCAAAATGTTGCCCGCTTCCGCGGCGCGCATGTACCAGGCCAGGGCCTCCATATAATCCAAACGCACGGCCTTTCCGGTGGCATAGAAATAACCCATGGAGAACATGGCATTGCTGTCGCCCTTGCCCGCGGCAGATTGATACCAACGCCGCGCCCGTCGCAGGTCCCGCACCAATTCCGGGCCACCCTTTTCGTAAAGCAGGCCGATGCGGCACATGGCATCGGTATCGCCGAGATCGGCGGCCCGGACGTACCACTCTACGGCTTTACCATAGCTGCACTCCACCGCCTCTCCACGTTCGTACAGCAGTGCCAGATTCCACATGCCCAGCGAACTGCCGCCGTGGGCGGCCTTGGTCAACCAGGTCATCGCTTTTTCAGCGTCAGGCGGTGTACCCGCGCCGGCCCAATACATACAACCCATGGCCGCCATGGCATCCAAGCTACCTGCGGCGGCGGCATTCCGGTACCATTCCATGGCCTGCTGAAAATCCTGGCTGACACCCCAGCCCTGCTCATACAACGATCCGATGTAGGCCATCGCATCGGGACTGCCTCGCGTGGCGGCCCGCTGGTACCAGACCATGGCCATGTCGTAGTCGCGCTGCACCCCGTGTCCTTGTTCATACATGGTGCCGATATTCACCATGGCCGCAAGATCTCCGGCAGCGGCTGCGTTTTGATACCAACTCATGGCCCGGGTAAAGTCCGGCCCGTTGTGTCCGCTTGAATGATAAACCAGCCCTAAATTGGTCATGGCACCGGCATGACCGCGCTGGGCCGCTTTGAGGTACCATTCCATAGCCAGATCTGAATTCGGTTTTACGCCGTGCCCCAGATCGTACATCATGCCGATATGGTTCATGGCGTCGGTATTGTCCGCGGCGGCGGCATTTTGATACCACGCCAGAGCTTTGGAGAAATCCTGTCGCAAGCCGCGGCCCGTTTCATACATGCGCCCAATCCGTATTGCAGCCACCGAGCTTCCTGCCCTGTGGGCCCGCTCGTACCAGGTGGCGGCGGCCGCCGGATCAAGGCCGGTTCCGCGCCCATTTTCAAAACATTCGGCGGCGTTGAGCATGGCGGTGGGAACGGCATTTTCCGCAGCCCGCAAATACCAACTGAATGCCTCCTGATCGCTTTGTGGTACGCCCTGGCCACGGGCATAACTGTCAGCCAGCATGGTCATCGCCTGTGCATCGCCGTTCTGGGCCAGTTCCAACAGCGAGGGAATGTCCGCGACTGGCGGCTGGTTGGATTCCACCGCCGCTTCAAAAAGAGTATTTTGCAAGTCTGTGCGGCTGGCAGATCCATTAGAACTTGGCATGGAATTGAACGGCACGAGCGCCGGCTCGGCTGCCTGCCAGATGGCCTGCCAGCAACTGAAACAGACGACGTGCTCCTGAAATATGTAGGGCTGTTCAAGTCGGCCAATCACACGACCGCAATTCTCGCAGGTTTCCAAGGCTTGAGAAAAGACAGGAACTGATAAATCGGAGTCCATCCTGGTTCTCCTTGCACAATGCTGAAGCTGGGTTGAGTATACCCGATCCTGAATTGTTGTGGGAGGTGGTCGGCACCGGGCGGTGCTGGTTTACAAGTCTGCGTCAAACCGGATAATGAACGCTAATGCCCGCGGTAATTGATACCTGCGATGTTGGTCGCACCATCCGCCGGTGCATCACGGAGACTTTGCATGACATCCATCACCACTTCCTCGCGACCGAGGATTCTCACGGGCGATACACCTACGGGCCGGTTGCACCTGGGACACTGGGTTGGTTCCCTGGAAAACCGCGTGAAACTGCAGGATGAGTTTGATTGCTATTTCATCATTGCCAATGTTCACGCGTTTACCACCCGCGCTGAAAAACCCGTGGATATCCGTGAGAGTGTTCTGGAAATTGCTGCCGACTATCTGGCCGCCGGCATAGATCCGGCCAAAAGCACCATCCTTATTCAATCCGAAGTGCCTGCCATCGCCGAACTGGCCTTCTTTTTTGCCATGCTGGTTCCATTTCCCCGGCTCATGCGCAATCCCACCTTGAAAGATGAGATCCGGGATAAAAAACTCGGCGATAATTACAGCTTCGGGTTTTTGCTTTATCCCATTGGGCAGATCGCCGATATTCTCGCCTTTCGGCCCGAGCTTGTTCCGGTCGGCGAAGATCAACTCGCCCATCTGGAACTTACCCGTGAGGTGGCCCGGCGATTTGACCAGATCTATTGCGGCGTGGATTCGCAAACTCCGGACGAGGATTACGTGAAGGCCGGCGGTTTGTTTCCGGTTATTAAACCAAAGCTGGGCCGCGTACATCGGCTGGTTGGTACCGGAGGGCCGGGAGAATCGGGTCAACTGCTGAAAATGAGCAAGTCTCTTAACAATGCCATCTTTTTGAGTGATGATTCCGACACCATCCGCAAAAAGGTCATGTCCATGTACACCGATCCGAATCGCAAGCGAGCGACCGATCCGGGGCGCGTTGAAAATAATCCGTTGTGGATTTTCCACGAAACGTTTAACCCGGATAAAGACTGGGTAACCCAGGCACAGGAAAAATACCGGGCTGGGGCCATCGGCGATGTGGATTGCAAAAAGAAATTGGTCGATGTGCTGGTGGCACTCATTGAACCTATACGCCTGCGGCGTGAGCATTACGAAAAAGACCCCGGACAGATAATGGATGTTCTGCGCAGCGGTACCGCCCGGGCCAACGCCGTGGCGGAAGACACGCTGCGGTTGGCAAAATCGGCCATGAAGCAGGATTATCAACTCCGCCGGTTGTTGTTCCCGGAGGCACACTGAAAACCGCACCGAAGGAGTTGAAACGCTCTGCGGCTAACGCCATTGGTCAAGCCTGCGAAAGCCCACCACCATAGTGCCGCCGGAAACAACACAGCCGGTGCCATCACTGCCAGGCATCCTTGGCAAAGTGGTGCACTTTGTCTACAATCTTCCCCGGTGCTATTGGCGTGGCATATGTTTTTTAATGAGGTGATTCAATGCCCTTAATGACCACTAAGCCGATGTTTGATCTGGCTTATACCGGCGGCTTTGCCATCGGTGCTTTTAATGTTAACAATATGGAACTGGCCCAGTCGATTATTGATGCGTGTGCTAAGGAAAAAAGCCCGTGCATCCTGCAGATTTCCAAGGGCGCACGAAAATACGCTAACATTCGGTATTTGAAACACATTATTGACGCAGCCGTGGAAGAACATCCCGAACTGCCGATCGCTATTCACTGCGATCACGGCGATACGGTGGATTTGATTAAAACCTGCATCAACGACGGCTATACGAGCGTCATGATTGACGGTAGTCATCATGCGTACGAGGAAAATGTCCGGCTTTCGTCGGAGGCGGTGAAGGTGGCGCATGCCGCGGGCGTGGTGGTGGAAGCGGAACTGGGCATGCTGGGTGGAATTGAAGAAGATGTCGTGGGACTGGATGCGGCGGAATATGAAAAAAATGTCGAGAAATTTCTGACTGATCCGCAGCAGGCCGCCGATTTCTGCAAACGCACCGAAATTGATTCGCTGGCAGTGGCCATCGGTACCAGTCACGGAGCGTTTAAGTTTAAACATGAAGCCAAGCTGGCCTTTACCCGGATTGAAGCAATTATGAAAACATGCCCCGGCATTCCGCTGGTCATGCATGGTTCCAGCAGCGTACCGCAGGAATTTATTGATCTGGTGAATAAGTACGGTGGGGCGATGCCCAACGCCAAAGGAGTTCCGGAAGATCAGATTTCCATGGCAGTGCGAAAGTATGGCGTGTGCAAGGTGAATATCGATACGGACCTACGACTGGCGATGACGGCGAAAATACGGGAAGTGTTTGCGACCAAGCCGGCGGAATTTGATCCACGCAATTACCTTGGCCCGGCCCGCGATGCCATTGTCAGTATGGTGCAACGCAAACTGCACGTGCTGAACAGTGCTGGGAAATCTGAGGCGGTCATTGCTCAGTGGAAAAAGCTGGGCAGTCCGCTGCCAACCTATTACACGCGTCGCCGCGCCGGCTGATAGTCGGTACAACCAGGTTTTAACTGGAAGGCTGCTGCGCGGTCAGGCTGCGAGCAGGCAGGTCTGCGGTCTGGCCTGGGCGAACAGGGTAAACCACTTTCCACGCCAGCCCCATGGTTTGCATGAGGCGGATCGTTAAATAGGTGATATCAAACTCAAACCATCGCATGCCATGGGCGGCAGAACGCTGCTGGGCATGATGATTGTTGTGCCAGCCTTCGCCAAAAGACACCAGCGCGACCCACCAGTTGTTGCGGGAGTCGTCTGGAGTCTCAAAGTTACGGTATCCCCACTTGTGGGCGGCGGAGTTTACCAGCCAGGTGGCATGATACATAATCACCACGCGGGCGCAGAAGCCCCACAGCACCCAGGAAATTCCGCCCATCGGGTTGCCAAACCACCACCAGCCAGCGGCCAGAAGCACCGCAGTGGCGAAAAATTGAGGGACGTACCAATATTTTTCAATCCACAGGTGAAATGGATCCCGCTGAATGTCTTTAGTTAAGGCCCATGGATCCGTTCCGGGCCGACTGGTATAGACAATCCATAGCAAATGTGACCATGAAAATCCGTCGCGCGGCGAATGCGGATCCGCCGGAGCATCCGATTCAGTATGATGGAGGCGATGTGTACCAACCCATTGTATGGGTCCGCCTTGCCAGGATAAACACGCGAAAATGGTGAGAAGATATTCAATGGGTCTGTAGGTGGTAAAGCTGCGATGGGTCAGCAGGCGGTGGTAGCCAAGGGTAACTCCAAATCCGCCGGCAATCCATGCCATCGCGACAAATACAACCAATGATGACCAATGCACAAATGATGGCAGAAAAGCTACGAGCGTCAAAATATGCAAAATGATGAATACAATCAGATAAAACCACTCCAGATGAACGGCCTGACCATCACGCATCACCTTCCGCATAGGAAATTTGAGTTGATTCAACTTTAGCACGAAGTGGACTCCTGCATACCGCCGGTCGCGGGGTCCGGACCAACGCCGGAGTCTTACGTGACGGACAGACATGATCATTATACGCCGATCGGACACACTATACTAGTTCATGTTGTCTGTCGCTCTTTCGTATCGTCAGGTTCCGCTACGAAGGCACCAGCAAATTATGCAGCGATCCCCCAACTTCTTGCGGGCACCATGGGCGGAAGGAGCATCTCGCTGATGTGTGGCGGCAGGATAGGACCGAAAAAAATAATCTCACGCTTTCTGGCCGGTCTGTTGCCAATCGGGCTTTGTTGTTTGCTCCCTGCAGACCGACTTGAGGTATGCGCGTCGTTCATACATCGTCATCGAAAAAAACTCCTGCACCGTAAAATATCATTTTATTTTTGCACGGTCCCATAATCGGATTTGGCCATAGTCGTCAGTCTTCCAGGCACACCCCCCCCAAAAAAGCCTCTTATTCCTGATGCAAAGAAGTGAAGTGTGTGGATCATTATCGAAGTCAATATGCCAATAAAGTGCGGATACTTGCATATTATTTCAAAATGTAGTAAGATATTGCACGAATGGCCGATAATGGCTGTGTGCAGGCTAAGGTTGGACGGTCAATAGGCGGATATTCAGGATGACAACAGCATCGACAACCTGGGATCGTAAAGCCATTGAAGCGATGGTGCGTCAGGCACTGAGCTCACGCATTGCGGCAGAAAGCCGGATCCTAAAGCCGGCCGACCACAACGGTGGACCTAATCCGTTGGTGGTAAATGTTTCGGCTCGCCATATGCATGTTTCGCAGGAAAGTTTAGAAGTGTTGTTTGGTCCGGGTGCGGCTTTGACCAAACACAAGGATTTATATCAGGACGGGGAATTCGCCAGCGAGCAACTGGTGAACCTGATTGGTCCGCGCAACCGCATGATTCCCAGCGTGCGCATTTTAGGTCCTGTGCGCAATTACACCCAGGTGGAACTCAGCTACACCGACGGCGTATTTTTGGGGATTGATTTGCCGCTGCGGATCAGTGGGGATCATGCGGAAACGGGCGGCATTGTGGTGGTGGGGCCATACGGAGCCTTGAATCTGACAACGGGTGTGATTCGCGCCATGCGTCATGTTCACATGAATCAGGCGGATATGGCGCATTACGGGGTGAAAGATGGCCAGATGATGCGGCTGAGCATACAGGGGCCATGTGGAGTAATTTTTGAAAATGTCCGCGTGCGCGAACATCCCAAGGTGCGGTTAGAAGTGCATATTGATACCGATGAAGGCAACGCGTGCGATTTGGAATCGGCCACGCGAATTGAATTGTTGCCTCAGGCGTAGCCTCGGCGGTTGCGCGTGAAGGTGAAGAATAACAGGTTTTTTTAGGAGAAATCCATGGCACAGGCGTTGGGAATGATTGAATGTAAGGGACTGGTTTGTTTGATTGAGGCCAGCGATGCGGCCTTGAAAACGGCCAGCGTGCAGATGATCGGCTGGGACAAGGTTGGATCCGGTATGGTGACGACCTTTATTACCGGAGATGTCGGCGCGGTGAAATCGGCGATTGATGCAGCGGCGGAAGCGGCTGGAAAAATCGGCGAGGTGCTGGCGGTGCATGTGATTGCCCGTCCGCACGAAGAACTTGCCAATGTGTTGCCGAAGGCCAAAGCAGCCGCGGTGAAAAAATAAACTAAAAAGCCCCATTGCCGCCATACCGTAGTTGCGGTGGGGGATAATAACAGAATCGGGATAGCCTAATTTTTGAAAGGATGTTGTTTATGTCCAATGCGTTGGGATTAATTGAAACACGCGGCCAGACGGGTCTGGTGGAAGCCACCGATGCCATGCTTAAAGCGGCCAATGTGAATTTGGTCAAAAGCATTCAAATCGGCGGAGCGTATGTGACAGTGATTGTCAAAGGGGATGTTGGCTCGGTGAAAGCCGCGGTGGAAGCGGGTGCCGCAGCGGCCCAGCGGGTTGGTGAGTTGATTGCCTCCCACGTGATCGCCAGGCCCACCGAAGGACTGGTGGATAATTTTTGAGTTTTCAGTCCTGAGTTTTCGGCATCAAGCCGGGTGTTCCACTGTTGCATTGGGTGTGGTTGATGATTGTTCTGGTCGCCAATTTAGGAAGCACCAGCTTTAAATACAAGCTCTTTGATATGAGCGCGGGCGAAGCCGTTATTGCGCAGGGCGCTGCCGATCGCATTGGCCGTTCCGCCAGCGACTGGACCTTTACTGCGGAAAACAAAGCTTCGCTTTCCGGCAGCACCGTGCTGGCGAATCATGCGGAGGCCATTGATCTGCATCTGAAGCTTCTATTTGATAACGCCGTGATCAAAAGTTTGCAGGATGTGGAGGCGATCGGATTCAAGGCGGTGCATGGCGGCCCGCTGGATGTGGTGCGTGTGGATGGGCATGTGCTCAATGTGATGGAGCAATTTTCGGATGTCGCCCCCGCCCACAATCCACCGTACATCGCTGCAATGCGGGCCTTTGCCAAGCGGATGCCGGCCGTGCCGCAGGTGGCCGCGTTTGAAACTGCGTTTCATCGCACCATACCCCTGCAGCGCCAGGCGTATGCCATTCCGCATGAATGGACGGAAAAACTGGAAATACGGCGGTATGGTTTTCATGGGGCTTCGCACCGGTACATTGCCACGCGCATGGCTGAAATCATCCCCAACGTCAGAAAAATAATTTCCTGCCACCTGGGCGGCAGTTGCAGTGTGTGTGCCATTGCCGATGGCAAAAGCGTGGCAAACAGTTTTGGCATGACGGCACAAACCGGCATTCCCCATGCCACGCGCACCGGCGATTTTGATGCTTTTGCCATTCTCAAACTACTGCAAAACGGCCTTTCATTGGAGACGGTCTGGAAAGTGCTGGGCAGCCAGAGCGGCCTTCTGGGAGCCAGCGGAGTCAGTTCCGACTGCCGCGAGGTGGAAAAAGCCGCCGCCGCGGGCAACGCCCGGGCCAGGCTGGCGTTGGAAATTTTTGTAGAAGCCGTTCGCCATTACATCGGTGCTTACTTGGTGATTCTCAATGGGGCTGATGCGATTGTGTTGACGGGTGGCATTGGGCAGCACGGGGCGGATATTCGAAAGGAGATTCTGTCCGGGATGGAATTTGCGGGGATTATTTTAGATGAAAACGGCAACCGGAAAGCCCGGGGCGAAGCCCGTATGGATGCGGCTGGATCGCGGGTGCAACTGTGGGTGTTGCCGACCAATGAAGAGTTGATTGTGGCCCGGCAGACGGTGTCGGTGTTGCAAAACGCTGCGTAAATAGTTTTAACGAAAGTGCAGGTTCATTTTTTTAAGGAGTTTTACCATGGCACAGCAGGCAATCGGCATGATTGAGACCAAAGGGTTAATCGCGGCGGTGGAAGCCGCTGATGCGGCGCTTAAATCCGCCAATGTGGCTTACGTGGGGCAGCATCGCGTGGGCAACGGCATGGTGGCCATCACGTTTACGGGAGATGTCTCGGCGGTAAAAGCGGCAATAGAAGCCGGTGCGGCTGCCGGTGGAAAACTGGGGCAGATTATATCAACCACAGTTATCGCGCGTCCGCATGAAGACACAGTGAGGCTGTAAAATGGATCAGGCTACTCTGGTAGAATCAGTGGTGCGGGAAGTCTTGCAGCGGCTGGGAACGTCCGGAAACGCCGGCGGCGCGGAATCCGTATTTGGAATTTTCAAAACGGTCAGCGATGCGGTGGATGCCGCAGGGCGATCGCAACAAAAGCTGATTCGCGCCGGCATGGAAACCCGCGATGGCATATGCCGCCTTATCAAGCAGATAGCGATGCAAAATGCCCAGGAATGGGGCCGATTGGAACTGGCTGAGACCAAAGTGGGGCGGCTGGATCATAAAATTGCGAAGCTCAATTTGCTGTCCAAAGTGCCTGGAGTGGAATTTCTGAAATCCATCGCACACAGCGGCGACCATGGTATTGGGATTGATGAGCCCGCGCCATGGGGCGTGATTGGGGTGGTCACGCCGGTGACTCATTCCATACCGACGCTTAGCGCCAACGCCATTAACATGATTGCCGCGGGCAATGCCATGGTGGTGAATGCTCATCCTTCGGGTTATCGCTGCGCTGCCGTGGCGGTGCGAACGTATAACCAGGCCATTGCCAGGCAATATGGGATTGAAAACCTGATCTGCATGATCGATCCACCAACGTTGGAATCGGCCAATGCCATTTTTGAACATCGGGACATCCCGCTGCTGGTGATTACCGGCGGTCCGGCGGTGGCTCGGGCGGCGATGGCTCAGAAGAAGCGTGCAATTGTCGGCGGGCCGGGCAACCCGCCGGTGGTGGTGGATCAAACGGCCGATCTGGATCGGGCGGCTCGCGGCATTATTGCCGGGGGCGGTTTTGACAATAACCTGCTGTGCATCGGTGAAAAAGAAGTATTTGTGGTGGACAGCGTGTTTGACCGCATGATGGCCGCTATGGCCAGGGCAGGCGCCCATCGCCTGGACGCAGGACAGGTGGACCGCCTGACCAAGGCTGCTTTTACATGGAAAGACAACCACCACAGTGTGAGCAAGGATCTGGTGGGCAAGGATTGCACGGTGCTCGCCGCGGCTGCGGGTACTACGTGTCCGCCGGAAACAGACTTGCTGTATGGTCAAACCGATGAAACCAATCCATTTGTGCCGGAAGAGCAGATGATGCCCTTTGTGCCCATGGTGCCTGTGGCCAACGTTGATGAAGCGATTGCCTTGGCACGGAAATACGAACATGGTTTCGGCCACACCGCCATTATTCACTCCAACGACCTGGCGACGATTACCCGCATGGGTCGGGCGATGAACACCACCCTGTTTGCGGTCAACGGCCCGAGTACCGCGTGTCTGGGGATTGGTGGTGAAGGGTATCCGAGTTATACGGTGGCCACGCCCACCGGCGAAGGTGTTACCAATCCGTTGACGTTTACTCGATTTCGGCGGATGTCGATCAGCGGATCGCTGCGCGTAGTGTGACCAATGGCGTAGAGGCGGCCGTAGATTGCAGGCGGCGTGCCCACGATTTTGAAGCTTGGAGAATGGTATTTTCATGACCGATGTGGATGCCAAGCTGGTTGAACAAATCACCACCGCAGTGCTGCAGGTATTGGGTCGCGGCGGGGTGGTTGATGCACCGCCGGCCAGCATTCATGCACCGATCGGTACGTGTACGGGCGATTATTCCAAGTTTCCGGAACTGGCCGGTGGCGGGGCTCGGCAGTTGGTGGTTGACGCTGGGGCGGCCACCGCTGCGGAATCGGGAACCACGGGGGGCGAAACGCCTGCATCTGCGCCTGTTCTTACGGGCTTGATTACGGCGAATCGACTTAAGGGCCTGCAGGGAACGGTGTTGTATCTGGCGGCGGGGGCCCGGCTTTCTCCGCTGGCGATGGACGAAGTGAAACAGCGGAAACTGCAGGTGGAGCGGGTGGCTGCGGGTGGCAGCGGCGGCGTGCCTGCGGCTGAGAAAACCAAAGCTGGGGCTGCGTGGTGCTGCTGGGTGCAGGGGCACTGTGCCACGGCGGCGCGGGTGATTGAACAATACCGCGGGCGGCCGATTCCCGTGGCCATCGCCGGTAACAGCACAGAGAGCATGCCACGGGCGATTCGGCGGATGGCCCGCGGCCTGCGGCAGGGTGAATTCAGGCTGGCGGTGCTGTTTGTGCCTACTGCGGGGGTCGCAGCGTGTATGGCGAATCGCTGTGCGCATGTGCGGGCTGTAGTGGGAACCACGGCCAGGGCAGTGCAGGAAGCTGTGGTAGGGTTGGGATCCAACCTGCTGGTGATTGAATATCCGCAGCATGGATACCAGGCGATGGCAGCCATGCTGGAAGTGTTTTTGAAGTCCACCGGAACAGCGCCGGCGCTCATGGAAAAGGAACTGCTCGGCTTGGCCGGAGATGCAGAGGTTTAAAGACGACAGATGAGTTTCGAAGGTGTTCATATGAATACGCAGAATCAGTTTCAAGTCAGGCGCGAGATGTGTGATATCGGCCATCGGATATGGCTGAAGGGTTTTTGCGCCGGCAATGAAGGCAATCACAGCGTGCGCATAAGCGATGATCGGGTGTTGTGTACACCCACCGGCGTATCCAAAGGCTTTTTAACCCCGGACCAGATTACCGTGGTGGATATGGACGGCACTCAGATTGACAAACACAACGCGATGAAACGCAGCAGTGAAGTGCTTTTACACTTGCAGGTGTACAAGGTCCGCCCGGATGTGAAAGCAGTGGTTCATTCCCATCCACCCCATGCCACGGCCTTTGCCATTGCCAATATCCCCATTCCAGAGGGTATTCACCCGGAGGCCGAAGTGTTCCTGGGCAAAATTCCCATGGCCAAGTACACCACGCCCAGCTACAAGGAACTGGGGGAATCAGTGGTGGCGCTGATCAATAAGCAGACCAACACCGTAATGATGGCCAACCACGGCTCGGTGAGTTTTGACAGTACGCTGATAGGCGCATACTACAAACTGGAGATTCTCGATGCCTATTGCCGCATCTTATTGCTGTCCCGGCAACTTGGCAAGGTGAATCAGTTGACACGTGACGAAATGGTGGATTTGCTTAAGGTGAAGGAAAAATTCGGCTTTCCGGACCAGCGGCTGGCTTGCGCGCCGGGAGGGTGCATCGGTGCGGAAAACCAGGCTTTTCTGGCCACGCTGGATGTGCATCCGCAGACGGCCTGCGCCTGTGCGGATGGACAGGTGCAAAGGCCCGGGCCGGTGAGTCCGGAGAAACTGGAGGAAATGGTGCAGCGGGTGACGGATCAGATTATGGCATCGATGAAATCGTAGGCCTGCCGGAGGGGAACAAGGGCCATCCGGAAGTCTGTGTGATGAAAGGAAAACAGCATGAAGGTAAGCATTATCGGGGGTGGCGGGCGGGTCGGTTCGAACGCGGCGTTTGCCCTGCAATGTGCGGGCTTGGTGAATGAAATTGCGTTGGTGGATGCCAATGCCGATGTGGCCGCGGGTGAAGCCCTGGATATTCTGCACGGTTCATCCCTGGCCGGGGATCAGCGCATTTACGCTGCTGATACTAAAGGCGTGGCGGACTCGGATATTATCTGCATTACCGCGGGTTTACGGCGCAAGCCGGACGAATCGCGACTGGATCTGATCAACCGCAATGTGACTTTGTTTAAGGGCATTTTAGATTCGCTGCGCAGCGTGAATGTGCGCAAAGATGCGGTGTTTGTGGTGGTTTCCAACCCGGTGGATATTCTCACGCGGCTTAACATTGAATATCTATCGTGGCCGGAAAAACAGGTGATCGGGCTGGGCACCGTGCTGGATACGACGCGTTTTCGTTCGCTGATTGCCGCAACGCGTGGTTTGCCGCCAACGCAGGTGGACGCCGTTATTTTGGGCGAACACGGAGATACCATGACGCCGATCTGGTCGAGTGCAACGGCCGCGGGCATGGCTTTGACCAAATTGCTTACGCCGCAACAGCAGGCGGATATTTTCAGTCGCACGCAGAAATCGGGGGCGGAAGTGATTCGACTCAAGGGTGGTGCGGGCTATGCGGTGGGCCTGAGCATTGCCCGTGTGATTCATGCCATTGCCCTGGATCAGAAATTGATTCTGCCGGTGAGCAGTCGGATCAATGGCGCGTACGGCATCCGGAAAGTGTGCCTGAGTTTGCCCACGGTGGTGGGACGACATGGTGTCGAAGCTGTATTGGAACCGGAGTTATGGCCGAAGGAAGCGGCGGGCATTGCAGCCAGCGCTCGCACTCTGGAAGAAACGTGGACGAAAATAGCGGGCAAATGAGCCGGGCCTGCTGGGCCGCTTCTGGGAAAATCGCCATGCTGATTGTAGAACGCCAGCAAAAATTGCTTGAGATGATTCGTCAACGGCAAAGCTGTGATCTGGCAAGCCTGGCTGCGGACTGTGGAGTTTCCGTGGCTACAGTGCGGCGCGATGTGGAATCGCTGCGGCAGCAGGGGTGGGTGGAAACGCCACGGGGCGGGGTGATTTTTCGCGGGCGGACCGCTCCGCCTTCGGCTTTGGAAGAGCGGATGAATGAGCAGGTGGCGGCGAAACTGGCCATCGGTAAAACCGCCGCTGATCTGATTCAGCCGGGTATGACGGTATTTCTGGATGGCGGATCGACCATGCATTATATGGCCGGACAAATCGCGGCCCGTCCGCTGCAGGTGGTAACCAACAGTCTTACCATTGCCACACAATTTGCCAATGACGAACGGGTGGAACTGATCATGCTGGGTGGGGCGTTGTATCCGCGCACGGGTGTGATGGTGGGGCCGCTGACGATGCAATCACTGATGGAAATTCATGCGGATATGATGTTGTTTTCCGGTGCGGGCATTTTTGGCACTGATGTGTTTAATTCCAATATGGCCATGGTACAAGTGGAAAAGCTGGCCATTCAGCAGGCGGCCAGGCGCGTGTTGCTGGCAGATTCGAGCAAGTTTGGACGCAAGGGGCTGGCCCGCGTGTGCGGTTGGAATGAGCTGGATATTATCATCACGGATGCCGGCATCAGCGCAGAGTGGTCATCGCTGCTGGGAGATCGCATCCGAATTGTACCGGCGTGAAAGCGGCGGGCCGCAGGATAAGGGACCGGCAAGCGGCTGGTCTGCGGGCACAAGGCTCAACTTATTTCATCGCCAGGCTTAAACTGCCTGCATCGCGGCCGGCATGGACCGTTCTTCCAAAGCTCGGCGCAGGCGGCGCAGCGCCCGGGTTTCCACCTGGCGGACCCGTGACTTGGTAACGCCCATCTTTTCCGCGAGTTGGCCAAGACTCATTGACGCTCTGGCTGGATCGAGTCCGAAGTGGGCGGTCAGAACTTCACGTTCCCGGGGTGGCAAGCTGCGCATCGCTTTGACGGCCTGTCCCTGCATCAGGAGTTGATCCACGGATTCCGGCACGGCGTCAGCATCGTCATTATCAATGGATTCCAGCAACTGTTCCTGGCCGGTGAGGAGACGCTGATCGGCGAGGCCGATTTGCTCTGTGCGGCGGCGGGCATAGTTTTTCATCAGCGAATAGGAAAGATACGTGCTGAATTTAACGCCGCGTGAGAAATCATAGGTGTCAATGGCCCGCAGCAGCCACAGTGTGCCGTCGGAAACCAGCTCCGAAATATCTTTTCCGTAGCGCTGGTGCTTGCGTGCCACATACACCACCACCCGCAGGAAATTATGTACGAGTTGATTTTTAATGGATGCGGCCTGAGCCAACAGTCCTTCAACTTCCGATATTTCACTCGAGCGGATATTAATCAGATCCAGATTTTGTTGAAGCTGTCGGGCACGGCATTTGAAATAATTCATGCGCCGGAAGGCATCGAGGACCAGCGGTTCGGGCATGGGATCTGGACGAAACATGTCCGTCAGATGCGGGGGCAGCCCCTGGGGCGATCGTCGCCATGGTTCGGCATCAACCGCAGCGTCGGCTGGTGATCCGATCAACGTGAGAGCGGCGGCGGCATGGCGAGCTTCTTGCGCCAGGGTGCCAAGGATGACTGCCTCCGCGTTAGGCAACTGAAAGAGCGCATTGTCGATAAAGTCAATGGGGCTGTTTTTGATGCGCTGGGCTTTTTCCAGTCCCACCACCCGGTAAATGCTGGAGCGGGTGCGGCCATATCGATGGGCCAAATTGGGTACAGAGACACCACGATCGAAACAATTGGTGATAATCTGCCGATCTTGTGTGCGCAGCGGTCCCGTTGCGTCTGGGAAAATGGCCATATCAGGATTGGCCCGATCATGCTTGCGAATGACGTAACGAATAGTTTCCGGACTGCGGACCATGCGGCGGGAAATCCGCCGGGCAACGGTTTTGAGATTGCAGCCGCAATGTTCAACCAGACGGCGAGCACGGCGGATGATCCATTGCCGATCTTCGTCGGTGAGCTGACGAAAGCGGGCGGCGGCATCTATGTGCATGGCATTCTTGCGGGCGAAGTTTTCCACGCAGGATGTCCGAAAGCCCAGGCGTCGAGTGCCATCTGGAAAGATATAGCGCTGGGCGACCAGGCCCTTGGTTCGCCATCGCTGAATGGTTTTGCTGGAGACCTTGAAACGTCGCGTGACCTCATCCTGCGAGAGCACCGGCTCGTCAATTTCTGAGGTGCGAAGTTCCAGCGTATCGGAAAGATATTCTATCAGTTCGGCTAGATCCGCAATCAATACCCGGCCCAGGACGGGTGCATCGTCTGATTGACGCGGCCGAAATCCGGTCAACCGAAACACGACAAAATCCCATGGATATGGTTCCACGGGACTAATCTGCTGCAACAGTTCGCAGGCTGCAGTTACCTGCTCCTGCTTTTTTTCAACAGGACTAAATGCCAGTTGCCTGGCTAAGTCAAATATTCTCGAATCAAGCCACACAGCTAATCTCCCGTAAAATACTGTACCCCACTACGGCCGCTTCCTTCCGCAACCAACAAAGTTGCCCTACCATTGGACTCCACGTTCCACAAATATTTTTTGCTTGGCCACTTCCATGGCGCGACGTTTTTTGGACGTGCCTCATTCCATGAGGACGTAGGTAGTTTAAATGATATGGAGCACGTAGGCAAGCGAGGAGAGCATAAATTTTCGCTAAAACGATGTAAGTCGTTGTAAAATACCCACATACCGTACACAAGATTTCCACATTTTGTTCTAAAAAAGCCGTCAGAATCGTGGCACAGAGTCTCATATTTTAGCGTTTTTTTTCTTCGATGCCAGTGCGGCAATCGCCAGCAGAGCATTGCATTGCGTACTTTGCGGGGCGGCGAACAATGGAAAGACCAACACATACTCTCTCAACTTCTTTATTGGAACCGCGCGAAATTTGTCCGATTACGATAAGATCGCCGGGAATGATCGCACCACTGCAACAAATTCTGTTGATTTTTATTATCAGCGCTTATCCGGTCGTGGGGGCCGCGACTTCATGGCATCTTTCTCCATGGGAAACATTATGGGGCGTGTTGGGCGGAAATCTGGTTCTGGTGTTGGCAGCGTTGCGGTTCCGGAAGCAGGCACTGCGCCAGATGAACCATACAGCGGATCCCATGGCGGTGTTGGGCTCATTTGAGCAAACTCTCCATCGCCTGCGGTCGATCAGCATTGGGTGGTTGGCGATTAATGTGTTCTTGATGAATTGGGGGCGGGTGGTGCGGGAAGCATGTTGGCGCTTACCGCATGGAGCAGCGTATAGATGGATTCCGATGGACGACATCATATGGATGGCTCCGCCGGTGCTGGTGTGGGTCTGTTTTTGGCTGTTGCAATATGGCTTGGAGGCCATGGCCAACGCCAGAGAAGTTGTGACGTCCGGTCGTCATGGCCGGAGGTTTCATTCCATGCCGACGCGCCGGCAATATGTGATTCTGCAGATGCGGACCAATTTATATCTTATTTTACTGGTGCTGATGATATGGGTGATGCAGCGCGGCACCAGCCGTCTGGCCGATGGTGCCGGGCTGACTTCCTGGGCCTCGCTCATCGGACTTGTTCCGGTGCTGGTGGTGCTGCTGTTTACGGGGAAAATTCTCAGTATGGTGTGGAGCACGGTGAGCATGCCGGAAGGGCCCTTGCGTCAGCGATTGCTGGCCATGGCGCAGCGCAGTGGTATCGGCTTTTCCGATGTGCGTATCTGGAATACACACTATCGCATTGTCAATGGCGCGGTCATCGGACCGATGCGGGTGGCCCGCTACGTAATCTTGAGTGATGCTTTGGTGGAAAATCTTTCCGCATCTGAGGTGGAAGCGGTTTTTGCCCATGAGTTGGGCCATGGTTATCACCGCCATATTCTGTGGTATCTGACGGCCATTTTTGCCGCATCGCTTATCAGTTCCGGCCTGGGCAGCCTGTTGCAACTGCAGTATCCACAGGATTCGCATTTGTTGGATGCGATGACCATGATGGCGATGGTATTTTTTATCGTCTATGGCATTTCACGGATCAGTCGTCTTTGTGAACATCAGGCGGATTGGTTTGCGGCTCAGCGCATGGGAGAGGAATTCAGCGCGCCGGCGAGCCAGGTCGGCGGCGATGGCGAGAGCTTATCCCCATCAGTTGACCTGCGTCCACTGCCAGTTGAGCAAGTTGCGGAGGATGGTTCATTTTTGACTCAGTGGCTGACGGCCTATTCGGCCGTATCGGCATCCGCGGTTTCGCCTCTGGAGCGCGGTGCCGAGGCTTTCTCCTCGGCACTTCGGCGGGTTGTGGCGTTATCCGGCAGATCACCGGAAAAGCCGGGGTGGATGCATCCAAGCGTCAATCAACGCACGCAACTGCTGGCCCGGCTGGCGACTTCACCTGATGCGGTGCGGCGCTTTGAAGATCAAATGCGGCGGTTGCGGCACCTGATTCGATGGGGGCTGGTGATAGGAGTTGTGAGTGTGATGGCGGCAGGATCGCTAACTCCCCCGGCATCGCAGCAAGGGGTTTCGCACAAGGAATCACCGGTGAAGGCAGCACCACCACCCCAGCCGGCACACGATTCAGAGGTGTGGGTGACTGGGAACACTCCCATGAGACGCAAAGTAACTTGGTCAAAGCAAGCGACTGTCGGGAGTACCTGGGTCAAAGACGTGCGTGGTCTGGGACCACGCAATGCTGCTTGAGAATGGCTGCGGATATCTGTCGATCCGTTGTGGATTTGGCAGCCGGGTTTGTCCACCTCGTGCGTAATCAGACGGAAGCAGCCCGGGTGCGGCTTGGACGTGGCTGGTGCTCTGAATTGGGCGGCTGCTACGGAATCTGGCCATCTCCGGCTGCTGAAAAATGAGCCTTTTTCCTCTTGCTCAAAAGGCTTTTCACGGTTAAGGTTTAGGGAGTATAATGCCTTTGCTCGGCGGCGGGCGGGGGCGTGGCACAGGGCGGTTTTTAGCGCCTGGTGAAAATGCTGGCTTAGCTGTCTTGGATGGGACAGCGGTGAAAGGAGTTTGGCTGCATGAACATGAAAAAGATCTTCGGTTGCGTGGTGATGAACCTTGCTCTCGCCGGCGGTGTGGCGCTGGTGTTGTCATCGCGGGGCGTCGTGGCTCGCCCTTTGGCACCGCGGCCGGCGTTGGCCCCGCGGAGCTGGCAGCTTAATTTCAGTTTTTCCAAGCCGCAGCGCATGCAGGTCATGGCAGGTCATGGTCGCCAGGCACATGTGGTTACCTGTTATTATTTGCGTTACACCGTGGTGAATAACACCGGCAAGGATATTTTCTTTGTGCCGCGTTTTGACATGGTAACGGATACCGGCCGCGTGATTCGCGCGAAGGTCGATATCAGTGGTAAGATTTTTGCAGCGATTCGGCACCGGACTGGTGATGCGTTTTTGATCAATCCGATGTTGGTGGCGGGACGGCTACTGCAGGGGAAGGATTATGCCAAAGATTCTGTGGCGGTGTTTACGGGCCTTACGACGAAAGACCGGGGGTTTAAGATTTTTGTCTCCGGTTTAAGCGGAGAGACGGCTGTGCAAACCGACCCTCTCACCGGTAAGCCGGTGGTGCTGCATAAAACTTTGGTGTTGCATTATTCCGTGCCGGGCGAGGCCATTAACATGAGGCCCCATCCTATACTGTTAAGTAAAACATGGGTGATGCGATAAAGTGGTGGCTGGAGCCGTTTGGGCAGGGAACGGTGAGTCCATGGATTTGATGAACATGCAACTTGGTGAATGCTTCCGCGTCTGAATAAAGGGTAGACCAGGCAAGCGCCCGGCGAGCGTCTCGCTTTTTGTATCACTGTTCAGGAGTATCCCATGTATGTCATTGTCGATATCATTCTGCTGATCGTGCTGTTTCTTTTCTGGGTGCTGATGCTGGTAGACGCGCTCAAGATCAGCGATGGACAAAAGGGCCTGTGGATGGCCATTATTGTGGTGCCGCTCCTGATTGCTGCGGCCATGTATTTCCTTCTGAGTTATATTGTGATACCACTGATTTTAATGTCTTTGGGAGCGTTTGTGTATAACTTCGTGAAGCGCGGCAAATAGTGGTATGGTGAGGTGGGACGGCGGCTGTGGAGAGGCCTGATAACGCGGCATGCAGAGTGGGTTATGGATACTTCGTTTCAAGGTCATTTTCTAATTGCGTCGCCAAGCCTTGGTGATCCAAATTTTTTCCGGACGGTGGTGCTGATCATTCAGCACGATGAAAGCGGAGCCCTGGGGTTGGTCATCAATCACCCATTGCATACCACCGTGGGGGAAACGTGGAATCGCATCAGTGATATTCCTTATGAGAATGATGCCCCGCTGTACTTGGGAGGGCCGTGTGAAAGCCCGCTGATGGTGCTGCATTGCCTGGAAGAGGCCGGAAAAATTGAAGTCCTGCCGGGAATTTATTTTACTGCGGAAGCCGACGATCTCAATGAATTGGTGCGTGACCAGTCCTCACCGGTAAAGTTCTTTGCCGGTTCCGCTGGTTGGACCAACGGACAGTTGGAGGCGGAAGTCAGCGATGGTGATTGGCTGGTGATGCCGGCGCTGGCGGACCAGATATTCAGCCGCGTGGAAGATCAATGGCGAGTGTTGACTCGCTTGATTGCGCGGCTGGCCGCTGTTCCAGACTTGAATCCCAAGCTCATTCCACCGGATCCCTCAGTCAACTAAGTGATGAGCGGGCTGAGTGGATAGCTGAGTTTGTGGTCATGACGGATAACTGATAGGATGCATTAATAAGTGCGGTTGGTTGTGCCGCGGCACAAAAATCGGGGACGTAGCTCAATTGGGAGAGCACCGCCTTTGCAAGGCGGGGGTTGCCGGTTCGAGCCCGGTCGTCTCCACTTGATTGGAAATAAATATCTTTTCAGCGCCTTGATATCCGCGGTGTCTTTTTAGGAAGGCACCCGGCGAGCCGTTAAGCCCTGCATCCAATAAGTGTGGGCGACGCGGAGGAACCGCCGAATTTTTCCAGCGTATGACGATCGGGGCGGCAAGACCGGTGATCTGGCAGATCGTTTTGCCATCGCGGGCGTACATACCAGTGATACGCGATCGAGATAGGCTTTAAGGTCTGACTCGCTGAATCGCCCAAGAAAATCGGCCGTGGTGGAAACATTGAACTGAAGAATGGATTTGATAAGTTCGTTTTTTTCCATACGCGCATCCTTGCCAAGAGCAAACCACTCAATCCGCAAGACCAAACCTTTATCCATAAAGGAGTGGCCGGAATAGGTTCCAAAATATCCTTCAGGCCGGGTGTGGCAATTTAAGGCCGCTGATATCGGTGCGAATCAACGGGTCGAACCAATGGCTTCACCAAGTCTGACTTGATTTTATCGGAATAACCAGCGGTCGACTTGAATAAAAATATTTAGCTTGAATGATGCTGGATTATAGGACTCTGTTGGTGATTGTAGGATGCTGGCGGATAGAGTAACCGTTTGGCGTTCATTCGCAAAAATATCCGACGCTGTCTACAATAACACTCCATGCGAAAGGTCCCTTTGGAACATTGGCTGCAATTTTTTCAACGTCTGTGGGGGCGAATGTGCCTGAGTCTGGAAGGTGTGGAAACCAGCCTGTGGGTGACATTGGTACGAGCACTGGCGATACGTGGTACGGACTGTGCTGCAGGCAGGCACGGTTGGATTAAATGTGGCTGGCTCCGCCATAGGCAGGGGCCGCAACGGCCCAGGCGGCAGCACTTTCATCGGGGCGGCCTGGCGATGTTGGCAATATTGTTGGTGGGATACTGCAGTTCGCGGGCCTGCGCCCAATCTGCGGTGGTGGTACCGGCATCCACAAAGCCTGCAGTTCGCAGGGTCGTTCCGCCGGGGCGATTATTAATGGCCGGTAACGTACACAGCGGAATCTGGATGGTGGTGCCGACATGGTATGGGAAAGCCGGGCATCAGTTGGGGTTTGTCATTTTGCAGCATTCGCTGAATCGCCAGAAGGGTGGGGAAGATCTATGGAGGCAGATAAACCGGCAGGTGTTAGTGGGTGTACCCCGCGCTTTGGCGGTACTGGCGGGAACTGTGGATGGCAAAGAAGTATCGTCTGCGTATGTGATGTTTTCCGGCGGTTTGGTCTGGGCTTATGGCGAAGACTTGCAGCAAAGCGAAGCCAGTCTGCCCCGGTCATCGCAACCCATGGCTGCCGTGGGAAGTGCGGGGGGGCTTTATGCCCTGGTTTGGGGGCGTCCCAAGATTGCTGCGCCGGCTCATCCGGCGGCGGCGAAAATCAACCGGTTAAGTGCTGCGAACGCCAAGGCCGGTGCCAAGCCGGGCGTGGCTGTGGTTTTACCGAAATCGCCCGCCACTTCTGGGTCGCCAGCGTCGTCCAAGCCGGTGGTGATTGCTCAAGGGCCGACCACCTTGCCGGCAAGTTTGCCTCGCCCTGCCCAATGGTTGCTGTATGAATTTAACGGCATTGACTGGCATTGCCTTTCAGCGCCTGGTCTGGCGATGCCGGCGGTAAAGGACAAGTTGCACGGCACCGGGCTGACGCTGGTGTGGCTGGCGAACCGTTTGTGGGCGTTTTGGAAAAGTCCCCGACGGCCGGAACAGATTGATGCCCAATATCTGCGTGTCGGTAAGCCAAAATCGGCGGGGTGGTCACACGTGCTTAGATGGAATACTGGAACGCCGTTGGGCACACTTTTGCCGCTGAGCGTCGATGGCAGACTATTGGTGCTCTGGGCGGTACGTGAGCCCAATGGCGGCATGAAAATTCAGGGAGCGCAGGTGCACGCATCAGGCGGGACACACCTGGTGCCCATGCATCTGTTTAAGCCGGTGCTGATGACATGTGGACGCCACGCTTTTTCACCCGGGCTGGTCGGGGCGGCGGCGGATGGCGATTCTGTGGCGGTGGTGTGTGGAACGGCATCGGGGGTGCTGCGACAAGTTACGCTGGATAGGTGGGGAAGGGTCATAACTCCGACGTTCGAGCTCAAGCCCAGACCGGCCAGACCGGAGAGCCCGGAGAACATCCAATCGCTGATGATGGTGGCGCTGATGGTTTTGCTGGCGTTATCGCTATGGCAGCGCCAACAGGTGCCGCCGCTGGGTACATTGCCCAAGGAGATGCGGACAGCGCGGCTTTATCTGCGGATTCCGGCGGCCTTGGTGGATTTGGCCATTCCAACCCTGGTGGTGGCCGTCCTATTTGGTGCTCTCACTGAGCCTCTGTTTACAGCAATGTTGCGCCATTGGACCAATGTTTATTCTTCCCCGGTGCTTTTGGCCCATGAATCCTCCATCTGGTGGATGCTGGGTTTGTACGTGGGGCATGTTGGATTGGGTGAGTGCATTTTTGGGTGCTCCATCGGCAAGGCGATTTTTCGACTGCGCGTGGTGAATATGGCGGGTGGTCGGCCGGCGCTGGGGCCGGTTTTGATCCGTAATTTCATGCGTTTACCGGAGTTGGCGTTACCAGTGTTGCTGATTTTTATGGTGGTAAGTACGGATCGCCAGCGACTGGGCGATTTATTGGCTCGTACCCTGGTCGTACGGGTGTCATGACAGGAGGATTGGCTTGGTGACGATTCAGGAATTTCAACACCATATTCGTGAAAAATATTATTCTCACGATCAACAGCGCGGCAGCGCTGCCACCTTCCTCTGGTTCATCGAAGAAATTGGTGAATTGGCCAGCGCTTTGGGCGGAACAGATCGGGCTAACCTGGAAGAAGAATTTGCCGATGTATTGGCGTGGTTATGCACGTTGGCCAATATTCAAGACATTGATTTATCCGCGGCAATCGAGCGGAAATACCTGGCTGGCAACGGACCGACGGGGTTTAAGTAGATGTCCCGGTTTTGGATCCCGGCCCAGGGCGATAGCACTTTGGATTTTCATCATGCGGGCTTTATGCGGGTGGTCTGATTCTGATATCAATTTACGTCCCATTAGTCCTTCGCTATTTCCGCCCGGCTGAATGAGAAACCGCCGCGGGGCGGATGCGTGATAACCGAGTTCACTGCATGTGGAGGGATGGAAGCTGTTTGAGAATTCCGACACGCTGGGCTTCAAGCCAATGCGGCAGTTGGAGGTTTTTTCCCAGGGATTCCACAGGTTCATCGGTGGTAAAACCGGGGCCGTCGGTGGCGAGTTCAAACAGCACTCCGCCCGGCTCGCGAAAATAGATGGAACTGAAGTAAATACGATCCATAATAGGGCTGACATGGAATTGCATGGTGGTGAGCTGTTCAAGCCACTGCTGCTGCGCGGGTCTATCCGCGACACGAAAGGCCAGATGGTGGATGTACCCGCCGCCTATTCGCCCTCGCGCTTGATTGCGCTCTTCCAACAGGTCAATGCGAGCGGTGGCTTGCCGGCCGCGGGCTTCACGGTGGAGTTCCCAACTGTTGCTGCCATGGGAACTGAAACGGAAAATGGTCCGCAGAAAATCGCTGGTTTTCTCCATGGAAGATTCAAAAAGGGTCAGAGAATGGATGCCGCGAAGCGCGAATTCCGGGGCAATCGAGCCGCCAGTGGCACCTACGTCACTGAAATCAACGGAGTTGGCGTGGATTTCCAGGGGAATACCATCCGGATCACGAAAGATCAGGCGGTCTGGTCCATCGCTGGTTGGCAGACGTTGAACTGGCACACCTTGGCCGTCTAATCGCTGTTGCCAAAAACTCAAGGCTTCGGGTGGGGAAGCCAGGGCGATGCTTAAGGTTTGGCCCGGGCCGACGGTTGCCGGCGGTAAATCGGGCCGGAGAAAAAACGTGAGGAGTGTTCCGGGCCTGCCCAGACCATCTCCATAGTAGAGGTGATAGCTGGTGGGATCGTCAAAATTAACGGTTTGTTTAACCAGCTTCAGGCCCAGAGTGCGGGTGTAAAAGTCGAGATTAGCCTGGGGTTTGCTTGTGATAGCGGTGACATGGTGAATACCGAGGATGTCGGGTGTCATGGACTCGCTCCAGCATGATGAGGCCACCCCTACCCAGGCGGCTGATGAAAATTGTAGGCCGGTACTTCTGGAATGTCTGATTTGGGTATCGTGACATCGGCTGCCGGAGCATCAGCTTGCAACCGGAAATGAACGAAATATCAGAAAAAAGTCCGATCGGTGTTTGCAAACGCGGTGGGGTTGGGTTAGGTTCTTTGGCGGTATGCAGGGATGTTCGCAGCAGCGCCGTGGCCAGCCGCGGCGCAGAGCACCCCGCGGTTGAGACAAGGAAACTGGCAATGGCCGTAACACGGCGCAGGCAGCAGGCTAAAGCAGGGGGGGCCGAACAAGGCGGCACCGGGGAACAACAAGAAGATCCCGATGAGTCCCGCCAAAATTTAGGCTCCAAGCCCGAAGAGGTGACGCCAACTCCGGTGGAGGGAATTCCCCCTGAGCAGATGAGCAATTTTCGCTTACTCGTTCGCATGTTTGAATTTGTGGGACCCGTAAAATACCTGGCCATCCTGGCTTGTGCGCTGGTGGCCCTGGCCACTTTTGTTGACATTTCCACCGTCAATTTAACCCGTATTGTCATTAACAATGTCAGCACAGTGGTAGGGTCCACGGTTAAGCCTCCTGCATTGACATCGCCTGCGGTCGCCGTGCAAAGTCCGCATAAGACAGTCGCTTCGACGGCAACCCGCGGTGAATCCTTTATCACGGAGATTCGAACTCACTTTTTCCACGGGCCGCTGCGCACCACTATTAATCTGATAGGACTGCTGGCCTTGTTTGTGGCCGCATCGACGGGGGTCACTTTCTTTCGATGGTTCGTGAATTCCAAGCTTAGCATGGATATGGTTTTTTCCATGCGGGCCTCCATGTATGACCAACTTCAGCGGGTAGGTTTTTCCTTTCATGATCGCCATTCCAGCGGAACCTTGATCAATCGGTCGCTATCTGATCTGCACAATATAAGGCAGTTTGTCAACATGGCGCTGGTGCAAATTACGGAAATTGTTTTGTACATTGTAGGATACAACATTCTGCTGGCGTCGATCAGTCCGATGGTGGGCCTGGTGGCGTTATTGCCGATTCCGTTCTGGATCATTTATCTGCGGTATTTCAGCCACAAGGTGCAGCCGATTCAGCAACAGATCATGGCCAGCGGTGACGAACTGACAATGGTGTTAAGCGAAAATGTGGCTGGGGCCCAGGTGGTCAAGGCGTTTGCCACGGAAAAAACGGAAATCGGCAAATACGATAAAACGGCGGATCGTTTTTTCGATCGGGTGCTGAAAAATGTGGGTTTGTTCAGCAATTTTGTACCGATTGTGCGCAGCATCGCGACCGCTTCCAGTTTGAGTTTGTTCCTGGTGGGTTCGTTGCTGTGTGTATCGGGCAGGTTGAAAGTCGGTGATTTGATTGTCTTTGGCGTGGCGATGGGCAATATCCTGGGGCGTTTACAGCAACTCAATCAAATCAGCAACCAATATCAGACTTCCATTGTATCAGCCCGGCGATTTTACGAAGTGATGCTGGCCCAACCCTCGGTGAAGGAACTGCCCGGTGCTCCAGTGCTCCCGCGCGGATCCGGACAGGTGGAATTTTCCGGTGTGAGTTTTACCTACGGTGGGGCGGCCAAACCGGTGCTGGAAAATGTGTCTTTCCGGGCTGCGGGCGGTTCAGTGGTGGCACTGGTGGGACCTACCGGTGCCGGCAAATCGACGATGATGCAATTGCTGGCCCGGTTTTACGATCCGGATCAGGGCGTTATCTCCATTGACGGCGTGGATGTTAAAACCATTTCGCTCAACTCGCTGCGAAAAAGCATCTGCTTTGTGTTTCAGGAAACATTTTTATTTTCCGATACCGTGGCCAATAACATACGTTACGGTTCTCCGCGGGCCACGGATGGTGCCGTGGAAGCGGCCGCGCGCATTGCGCAAGCCCACGATTTCATCATGGAGCTTCCCAACGGCTACCAGACACTGCTGGGCGAACGCGGTACGACGCTTTCGGGCGGGCAGCGCCAGCGTCTGGCTATCGCCCGGGCACTCATGGCCGATCCGCAAATTCTGGTGCTGGACGAAGCCCTGGCCGCGATTGATCCGGAAACCGAGCATCTGATTCGCCGCGGGCTGGAATTGGTGCTGACACATCGGACGGTGTTTGTCATCGCGCATCGATTGAGTACGGTTCGTGCGGCGGATTTAATTTTGGTTCTTGAGCATGGCCGCCTGACCCAGACGGGCACACATGAACAGTTGATGGGGCAGCCGGGTCATTACCGAGAAGTGGCGGTGCTGCAGCTTTCGGGTGATGAACCATCCTTCCCAGTTCCACCCGGTGGATCGACGGTACGGGAGGCATCGCTATGATCGCCGATTTTCTAAGGCCTACCCGGTGGTTCAAGCGCCCCGGCAAATCCGCCTCAGCGCCCGCGGGGGTGCCGGAGAAGTCACCGACCTCGCCGGAAAGTGAGGCGGCGTATAAACCGCTGGATTGGAAAGTGGTCCGGGGTATTTTGGAATGGATGCGGCCCTACTGGCGAGGCTATGTAATTACGGCGATCACCGGGCTGATGGTGAACTTGTGTGAAATGGTGACACCTCGCTATATGCAGCAACTCATCGATACAGATATTCCGGGTAAAACTCTGAACTTGCAGATAAGTTTGGCGGGCCGGGTATTAGGATTTATTCATCCGGCGTGGGCGACGGAGTTGGCCGGGCTTTCGCGCACCCATCTGGCATACCTGAATATCTTCGCCACGATTGCCCTTTGGGCGATTACCATGGCCATTGGCCTGCTGTTGCAGCGGTGGGGTATTCTCAACACTTCCTTAATCGGTGAGAAAGTGCTCTTTAACCTGCGCAAGCGGGTATTTGCCCATTTGCAGCGGCTTTCGATGAGCTACTACGACAAAACCAAATTCGGCAGAATTCTTACCCGCGGTACCAGCGATATTGATTCCATGTTCAACACCATTGTATGGGGGGTCAACACGCTGCTCAGCAATGTGACCATGATGTTGATTGCCGCGGTCATCCTCCTCGTTATGGATTGGCGTATTGCCCTGGCGGTATTGTGGCTGGGGCCGGTGCTCTATGTGCTCAATATTTATTATCGTCGGCGCGTGGGGGCGGCGTGGCGGCGGGTGCGTGAAGGTTATACCCAGGTCAGTTCCAACCTGGCGGAAAATATTTCGGGTATGCGGGTGGTAGCGGCCTTTAACCGGCAGCACCAGAACCTGGATGTTTTCAACAGTCTGCAAGTCATCAATACCAGTAACAATGTGCGCGCCGCTGTGGTCAATGGAATCTATCAGCCGCTGCTGGGGCTGATTGGATTTCTCGGCAAGGTGATCATCCTCGTTTTCGGGGCCTATCTGGTGTTTCACACGGCGGCGGATCCTTCCGCGCGGAAATTCACCGTTGGCGAACTGGTGGCGATGTTTATTTACTGGGACTGGTTTATGGGGCCGGTCATCAATTTTGGCAATTTCTATAACGATACCATGATGGCCATGGCCTGTGCGGAGCGTGTGCAAACGCTGCTGGCCCAGGAGCCGCAGGTGCAGGACTCGCCCGGTGCCATCACCTTGCCGCCTGTGAAAGGAGCGGTCAGTTTTGAGCACGTAACATTCGGCTACCAAAGCGACAAAATAGTTTTACAGGATATCAATTTTCAGGTTGAGCCGGGACAAATGGTGGCCCTGGTGGGCCATACCGGTTGCGGCAAATCCACCATCATCAGCCTGATCTGCCGATTTTATATGGCCCAGCAGGGACGGGTTTTAATTGATGGTTATGATGTGCGTGACATTTCCGGTGAAAGTCTGCACAAGCAAATGGGCATCGTGTCGCAGAATAACTATCTGTTTACGGGTACGGTGATGGATAACATCCGCTATGCCCGTCCTCAGGCCACCGATCAGGAGGTTTATGACGCCACGAAAAAGCTGGACTGTTATGACATGATTATGGAGTTGAAAAACGGCTTTCAGACCGATGTGGGCGAGCGCGGGGCGTCGGTGAGCCTGGGCCAGAGGCAGCTCATCTGTTTTGCCCGGGCCTTTGTGGCGAATCCGCGGATACTATTGCTGGATGAAGCCACCAGCGCGGTGGACACCCATACGGAATTGCTGATTCAGCAGGCCTTGGAGCGTTTAACCGCAAACCGTACCACCTTTGTGGTGGCCCATCGGCTAAGCACCATCGTTCATGCGGATCTGCTGCTGGTACTGGACCATGGCCGGGTGGTGGAGCGGGGCACGCATCAATCACTTCTTGCCAGTAACGGCCGGTATGCCGGCTTGTACCGTGAATTTACACGTGCCTGAGGCGAAGGTGTGGCCGGCGATCGCCGCGTTGCATCAACCAGGCCGGTCCGGACCGTCACAATCCAGCTTGCCATCATAGGCCAATGGAGTAATATAACGGCGGCTGAAACGAGTGGATTTCGACAGGATAAACCATGCAGCAAACGTTGATCATTGTAAAGCCGGATGGAGTCCAGCGTGGACTGATCGGCAACATCATCGGCCGTTTTGAACGCCGTGGGCTGCAAATTATCGGCATGAAGATGATGCGAATTTCCCACGTTCTCGCGCAGGAACACTATGCCATGCACAAGGGTAAGCCTTTCTACGACGGTTTGATTCGGTTTATGACCGGAGGGCCGGTGGTGGTGCTGGCCCTGCAAGGCAACAATGCCATTGATGTATCCCGAAAAATGATGGGGGCCACGTTTGGGTTCAAAGCCGAGCCAGGCACCATTCGTGGAGATTTCGGTCTTTCCAGCAGTTTCAACCTCATTCATGGCAGCGATTCTCCGGAAGCGGCAGCGGCCGAACTGGCCCGCTTTTTTTCGCGGACGGAACTGGTGGAATACAAATTGGCGTCCTCCGATTGGGTGTACGATTTTTCCGGCGGCCAGCCGCAGTAAGTGGCCCTGCGGCAGCCAGGAGCTTGTGATGATCATCAAAAGTTCACCCTCGGTTCCTTCGGCTCCAGTTACCATGCTTGGAGCATGCAAAGTGAGCATGCAGATGCTGCTTGGTCCGCAGGATCAATGCCCGAACTTCGCCATGCGCAAATTCAGCGTGGCTCCGGGCGGCAATACTCCACGTCATCAACATGATTATGAACATGAAATTCTGGTGTTGGGCGGGCGGGGAACGGCTTTCAGTGCGCAGGGAGTGAGAGAGATTGTACCGGGAGATGTTATTTTCGTGCCACCTAATGAGATGCATCAATTTGTGAATACGGGCACCGAAAATCTGGTTTTCATCTGCCTGGTGCCCGCATCAGTGCACCGTTCGGTGGACTGTTCCAAATAGCGTCGCGTGCGGCGCGCCGATGGTTGAACCGCTCGACCTGGTGATGGATATCCTTCCGTCCGGGTGCGAGTGTGGACTGTTGAACATGAGTCTGATTGATTCTGATGACCAGTCGCGGGCGTCCGCCTCATCTTCGGCGGCGATTCGTGAATCGGTGATCGTGGCGGATCACCGTCTGGATGTGTTTACCGAGGCCCCTGCAGTATTTGAGTCCATGCTTGGCGATATCGATCAGGCCAGGCATCGCATCTGGATGGAAACCTATATTTTCGCCGAGGACACGAGCGGCACCGCCATAGCTCAAGCCTTGATGCGGCGGGCCAGGCAAGGCCTGGATGTCCGCCTGCTGTATGATACTGTCGGCTCGACGGCTACCCCGTTGGCTTTTTTCGCGATGCTGCGCGAAGCGGGCGTGTGGGTGCATGGCTACCACAGTCTGTGGGAGTCGCTGCGCAAGGTGCGGTTCTTCACCATCTTCAACCGGCGAGATCATCGCAAACTGCTGGTGGTGGATGACCGGTGTGCGTATTTCGGCGGCATGAATATTGTGGATCATGGTCGCGACTGGCGTTACCTGAATCTGGATGACCGGGCCGCTCCTATGACCGGATGGCGTGATATACACATTCGCATGGAAGGCCCGCAGCAGCAGCAGTTGGCCGAATCATTCGAGCGGTCATGGGCGCACGCGACCGGCCTGCACCTTTCCCGCAGGTCGACGGCATATCGGCGGGTGAACCTTTCCGGGGGAGCGGAATCCATTCATTTTTTCGATTCTGGTCCGGGTTTGAAATTCAGTCGGGCCCCGCGGGTTTATCGGCGAATGCTGCGTGGGGCGCAGCACAGCGTGGTCATCGCCATGGCCTATTTCATTCCGGTGGGGCGGGTGATGTTCGCCCTGACCCGGCTGCGCAGCCGTAAAATACGTGTACGTCTGATAGTTCCGGCCAGGCCGGATGTGCGCATCGCCCGTTATGCCACGCTGTATTTATACAAAAGGCTGCTGCGCGCCGGCTTTGCCATTCACGAACGCACCACTCGTATGATGCATACCAAGCTCATCGTGATTGATCGGCAGTGGACAATTCTGGGTTCCGCCAATATGGACCCGCGCAGTTTGTACACCAATCTGGAACTCATGGCGGTGATTCGATCCGATAAGTTCGCCGCCGTGGCGCGGCGGATCTGCCGTCACGAAATACACTGCAGCCGGCGCGTGCAACTGTCCGATGTCGCCCGCTATTCCGTGCGGACACGGTTTTTGGCCATGCTCGCCTGGAGCATGCGCTGGTGGCTGTAGACTATATTCCCGCACCTTGATCCAGGTGAATGCCGCACTCTTTTTTATCCATGCCGCCCCAACGCCCCCCGCGCGGATCGCTGTCGGCTGCAACGGGGCTGGTGCAGGTTTCGGGGTTGCAACCTATGGAAACGTAGCCTTGTGGCCACAGCGGATGAAACGGCAGGTTATGGTGCTTCATGTAGTCAAAAATACGCCGATGGTCCCAGTTGAGCAGCGGCGAGATGGCCCAGGCGTTCACCCGGGTATTCCACTGCACCACTTTCATCCTGGACCTGATGGCGGATTGATCGGCGCGTACGCCGCGAACCCAGGCCGCCGGGGCCAACTCACGCATGGCACGGTCAAAAACTTCATTTTTATTATCGCGGCAGCAGGCATCCACATCGCGCCGCATCCGTGGATCGGTTTCGCCATGCACGGTTAGATACACCAAGGGGTCATGCTGCGAATGATATTCCATCACGTTCAAGCCGTATCGCCGGCGCATTTCTTCCATAAAAATCAGAGTTTGCGGAAATAAATAACCGGTATTCACCAGCACAATACGTACGTTCGGCTTGGCCCGCGTCAGCAGGTGGATGAGACACATGCTCTCCGCACCGAAACTGCTGGTCATCAACAGCCCATCTCCGAACGTATCCACGGCCCAGCGGATAATGTCGGATGGTGCCATCGCGGCAAAGCGTTGAGAAAGGCTTTCCGGGTCGAACCGGGCGATGGCTGGGGATGATGTATCAATCGATGGACTCATAAAGTCTCCCGTGGTTGCGGCGATGACGGTGTGGTGGCGGTACCCCTGCGCTGGCACCAACGCTCTTCGAACTGGTCGAGCACTGCCACCGGCACCGCTACGTTGCCCTTGCCCAGGCCCAGGGCCACATCGGGCTTGTTGCGGCCATGAAAATCGGATCCTCCGGTCACAGCAAGATTGTAGCGCCTGGCAATGCGCGCAAATAATTCGCTGTCTTGTGGTCGATGGTCGGCATGCCAGACTTCAATCCCGTCCAGTCCCATGTCCACCAGGCTGCTAACCAGGGTTTGCAGTTCAGTGGGGTGGGCGATTCCCAGGTGCACCGGGTGCGCCAGCGTGGCCAGGCCGCCGGCGTTGTGAATGCATTCAATGGCTTGGCGCGGGGTAAGGCGGGCCTTATCAAAATAGGCGGACCCCCTGGAGCCTAGATAAACATCAAACGCCTGCTTGACGGATGCCACGCAGCCCAACTCCACCAAAGCCTGGGCAATATGCGGCCGACCCAGGACCAAGGGTTGCCCGGCGGGAATATTTTTGCGGGCAATCGCCTGGGCCTGTTCCAGGGTGACAGGGCAGCCGAGTTCGTTGAGTCGCGCGATGATTTTAGGGTTGCGTGAATCCCGGGCTTCTATCAGCAGGTCACTCATATGTTGAAGCGGCGGCGATACCGGATCGACAAAATGCCCGAGGATGTCCATAGCCACGGGTGGGCGAAATTCGGCGGTTATCTCGATCCCCGGCACGAACCTCAGGCCGATACGTGCCGCCTCGGCCTGGGCTTCCAGTAATCCGTTGCCGGTGTCATGGTCGGTAAGCGCTAGGGCCGCCAGGCCGGCCCGTTTAGCGGCGTTGACCAGCTCGGTTGGTGTCAATGTACCGTCGCTGGCGGTGGAATGGCTGTGTAAATCAACGCAGGGTGCAGGCGGCATATAAGTCCTTGCTGAGTGAACGCTTCGTGGCCTCTTTATTTAAGGCAGCAACCGTTGATGATTCCAGAGATACTCTCGTATCTGCTGGACGCACTGCTCGACGGATTGTTGATCCGTGGTCAGGTGTAACTCCGGTGCCTCGGGCGGTTCGTAAGGCGCATCCACGCCGGTCATCATCATGGGTTTGCCCGCAGCGATGGCGGCATCGGCCTTTTTGTAAAGGCCCTTGGGATCTCGCTGCCGGCAAATTGCCAGCGGGGCGTCTACAAACACTTCCACAAACTCTCCCGGCCCAAGCAGTTGGCGGGCCACGGCTCGATCTTTTTTATAAGGGCTTATCAAACTTACGATGGCGATAAAACCGGCATCGGTGAGCAATTTGGCCACTTCGCCAACACGGCGGATATTTTCCGCTCGATCGGCGGCGGAAAATCCCAGATCACGATTCAAGCCGTGGCGGAGGTTATCTCCATCGAGGATATAAGCCGGGTAGCCTTGGGCTAAAAGATGCTGTTCCAACTGCACCGCGAGGGTGGATTTGCCGCACCCTGAAAGGCCGGTGAGCCAGACCACGCAAGGGGCGGTGCGGAAAATTTCGGCGCGCTGTTGGCGGGTTACTTCAGTGGAATGCCAGACGATATTTTTCGCCTTGGGCTGCATCATGAGTACACTCCATAGCCACGAGGCTATTGCATACATTGCCTACAGGTTAAGTATGCAATTATTATTTTACCCCATGGCTTGATGAAAAACAAGCCTCTGATTTCGGTGCCAAAGGCCGTTGGCTTATTCTTGGCCTGTCGGCATCTTACTACCCCAGCCGCCGGGCTGTGAAGTTCGCTGTCGCTGCAGCCGCACCAGGTGCATGCTTACTTAAGATCACTGGCCCGCCTGCGGTCGGACCAGTGAAACACATGCCGCAGCACCAAGCCCGGATGATACCTTTGGCTGGTTCGTTGGTGGAATTCAAAATTGGCTTGGTATTGGCTGAAAATGCCGGGCACGTTATGGATAATGAGCATATTCTCGGCGTTGAATTTGGCGGCGGCGTAGCTGTAGTTAAAGCTGCCTGTGCAGATAATGTGGCCGTCAATAAGCATCACCTTGTTGTGGGCAATGAGATAGCGGGCGTCGATGTAAGTAGGAATACCGGCGGTATAGAAGGCTTTCAGTGCCGGGCTTGGATGACGCGTGTAACGCCCGGTGTGGTAGTTCTTTTTCAACAAATGGGATTTATCCAGGATTATTTCCACATTCAGCCCGCGCTGGTGGGCGCGTACCAACGCCCGGATCAGCGGGCGGCTGGTAAAGGAATAAGCCTCCACCAACACGCTTTTGGTGGCGTGGTCAATTACATCCGTCAACGCGTGGGTGGCTCCACCATTGGGGGAAAAATAAACCTGCATGGCTGCCGATGACCCGAGATGAACAATCGTTGGTGTTGTGAAGTGCTTGCCCAGCCACAGGCCTAACAGCAGTGCCAACAGAGCGACCAGCAAGGCCTTGGCGCTGATGAAGGGTGGCCTGCGTACGGGGACGGTTTTGGCCATGGCAACATTCCATTGAAATGCGAGTTTGTGTCGCGTGGGAATCGGTCCGCAACATGCGCGCACTTCGCGCTTTGGTTTTGGCGCCCATCATGCGGTTATAGCGGCGGGGTCCACCTGCGGTCAGTGACGGGTGGACCGCGGTTATTTCTTGGGTTTGGCGGCTGGTGCGGCACCTTTCGCCGGCGCGGCCTTGGCTGCGGTTGCCGCGGGCGCGGCTGCACCCGCTGGAGCTGCGGCTACCGTTGCGCCTTCAGCAGCTTCTGTCTTCGCCGGCTTCTTACCCGCCGACGCTTTGCGATGGGCTACCTTCAGCAGAGCAAACACGGAGGACTTTTCCTGGCTCCATTTTTCCTGGTCTTCCAGAACGGCAATACGCTCCGACCGTTTGAGGACGTTGCGGTGGCGTTCCAAGGTGCTTTTTCCACGCAAACTAGGATCTAACGACATGATAAAATTCTCCACGGTAATAAGGCTCTGGAATCGGATCGACCGAATTCAAACCGCCATAATATACCAGTTTTGGCTGATTTCTCAAATGAGCCCAAGAACGGCTGTTGGCACATGGGCACAAATGTCCGCCGAAAAACGCCCGCCAAAACCCACGAAACGCAATACCATCAAGGGGTTTCTTATCCGAAAATCAATTTTTGGGGGATAAACTCCGGCGTAAACCAGGCCCAATCCGCGTCAGCTCCTGTCTTCTGGCTCCTCGCCTCCCCGCCGCCGCGGATTCAGGCTTGATCAGCGACGAATCGCCAGCGCGATATCCTGCGTATAAGCCGGAGAAGATAGTTCGCGACATCCACCGGGATGGTCGAAACGCTCGCTTTTATCGATCCGGCCGGTGCAGGTGTTGATCCACTCAACGGTGTAACTGCCAGCGGCAAGCTCCAGGTTCAATTGCACCGCTTCGCCCCCACTGATGTAGATCGCGTAAGATTTACCTGCGAGCACCCGGACCGTAGCCCCAGCACGGGCGGGCACGCCTGCAAAATATGCGGTGAGCACGCCGCCCCGGACGATCTCATTGGCGGGCTGCATGTGGATGAAGTCAAAACTTTCGATAAAGTCGCGAAGGATTTTCAATTCGCGGCGCAGCTTCGGACTGCCGCCACCGGGAGATCCGTGATCCACCAGATCGCCGGCGGGATGCCGTGTCGTAAATGAATAGTCGAGGTGGCTGAAGATGCCGCCCCCGGCAAGGATGAACTCCCAGGCTTCGCGCCTGTAGGTCACATCATCGCGGCCAGCGAAGCCGGTCTCGTCGTCGGCGATAACCTTATGGAGGCTGGCATTGAGCGCCACGGCGTCGGGTGGCTGGGCGTAGTGGAAGTTGAAGATGGACACCGCCGGATGAGGCTTTTCAATGCGTTTGGATCCGTTGGCGATATTCTGTGCGATGAGATGGTGAGCCGGGAGCCCCTCCCGGGCCGCGACAATGACGTCGGTGATACGCGTCTGCCAATCGTCGGCAACCTGGCCCCAGTACGGCTCGTTGCAAATCTCCAGGTAGACGTTGTCGAATGGCTGCAATTCCAGCACCACCTTCCGCACAAAGGCTTCATGGAAGGCCAGTAATCGCGAATGACGCAGCGTATAAGCCTCGGCGGCCGGGATATTGCCGAGAGAATTTATATTGTTGGCGGGATGCATCGGACTGGCGTTCCACAGAGCCTCATTGTAGTTCGTGCAGAAAAGCACGTATTCGACCACAATCCCGCGCCGCCCGGCGGCGGCGATGAAATCTTTCAGCCGCACAAAATAAGCCGGGTTCCAGACGTTCAGGTCAAATTTGTCCCGGTGCTGCCCATCCGCGTCAGCGCAGGGCCCCCAGGGGCATAGAAAACGCTCGGGCGCGAGGACATTGTCCGTGATGGAAAAGCTCGTCGGCAATTCACGGTAGGTTCCCGAGAAAGTTCGCGTCTGATTAAGGCCGCAGGCTTGCAACTCGTCAAGGTACCGGCCGTAATCAAAGTCAGCATTGATGACGGCACCATAATGTTCGCCCGCACCGATCAAGATCGTCGGACGGCCGCGAAATAGCAGGTAACAACCATTTTCGGGATGCAGTTGAATCGGCTGATTGGGCATGAGTACCTCGTGTATTTTCCCCGGTCGTCCGAGATATGCACGTCACTGGGTGCTGCGTTCCAAGGTGCATCCGCCGGTGCCAAAGGTTAAGCAATGGGCAGCCATTCAGGTCCACCATGAGCCTGAACGCCAATCATGCTAATGGTTTCTGTATGGCACTGCAAAAGTCAGTCGTGGAAGGCATGGCCGTCACCACCCCAATCGGGAACATATTTCGGACACACTGCTTACAATCCCTGGGTACGGCAAAATTGGAGATACTATCTAAAGTTGTGGACGGGGTAAAAGAGGCGGCGTAACCTAAATGTAAGTGTTTAACTTTTCTTTTTTTTAGGAGTACGCCACCATGGATAAGATTATCACCGAAAATCTGACATTGCCAACCCCCTTCGCCGGCGATGCTTTGACCGCGGTTATCGCCCAAAGCGCCAGGGAGATTCTGGCTGCGGCGG
>JAJZCR010000018.1 GCA_021851715.1 Planctomycetota bacterium | reverse complement strand
GGCAATATCCTTACACCAGAGAAAACCGGGGCCAACCGGCGGCTACACACCCGCCAGTTGAACCGCCAGCAGTCCTTTTTGAAAATGCAGGCGATTTTCCGCCTGGACAAACACCGCGCTTTGCGGGCCGTCCATCACCTCATCGGTGATTTCCACCCCGCGATAGGCCGGCAGGCAGTGCATCACCATGGCATGTGCCGGGGCGGCGGCCAGCAGGGCGCTGTTGACCTGGTACGGCCCAAAAACGGCCAGTCGCTGTTGTTTTTGGTCTTCCTGTCCCATGCTGATCCACGTATCGGTATAAATAACATCCGCCGCCTGGACCGCCGCACGCGGATCATGGGTGGCGGAAAAGTCGAATTCAGGGTGGGCCTGGCACGTGGCCGTGATCGAGGCCGCATCAAGCTGATATGGGGCTGGCGTGGCGATACGGAATTTCATCTCGAATCTGGCACAGGCCTCCAGCAGAGATCGGGCGACATTGTTGCCGTCGCCGACGTAGGCCATGGTAAGGCCGCGAAGCCTGCCGAACCGCTCGCGCACGGTGAGCAGATCCGCCATGGCCTGGCAGGGATGACTATGATCGCTCAATCCGTTGATGACGGGGCTGCGGCTGAAGCGGGCCAGGTCCAGAATCGTCTGGTGGGCGAAGGTGCGGGCCATGAGGACATCGCAGAATCCGGACAGGACGCGGGCCGCGTCGGCCACGCTTTCGCGTTTACCCAGGCCGATTTCCGCCGGGGATATGTACAGGGCCGCCCCGCCCAGATGCTGCATGGCCACATCAAAACTGACCCGGGTACGCAGCGACGGCTTTTCAAAAATCATCGCCAGGACCTTGCCGGACGCCAGGGGATCATTGCGGTCCGTGGCTTGATGCTGATCCTTAAGGGCGGCGGCGGTATCCAGCAGATGATCGAGCGTGGATCGCGGCGTGGCGGAGATATCAATAAAATCAAGTTTGCTGTCTTTTTTCATGGGCGAAACCTTTTAATAAATTCTGTCGCGGGACATCGCCTCAGCGGGACGGCTTGCCGGCGGCGCATGTCACGGATTCAATGCGGGCCATCCGCGATGCCAAGCCCAGGTCAATCGCGGATGATCTGGGTTCCCACGCCCTGATCGGAATAAATTTCCAGCAGCAAAGCGTGCGGAAAGCGTCCGTCGATAATGTGGGTTTTCTGCACGCCGCCGTCCAGGGCGATGAAGCAGGCTTCCACCTTGGGCAACATCCCTTCACCAAGCTCTCCAGTGGTGATGAGTTGTTGAATGTGGGCTTTGGTGGCACTGCGTAAAAGCGACTGGGCATCATCTTTTTTCGCCCGAATGCCGTGGGTGTCGGACACCAGCACCAGTTTTTCGGCCCGGCAGGCCGCGGCGACAAACCCGGCGGCGGTATCGGCATTGACATTTAATTTTCCGCCGGCGGCATCGCGGGCAATGGGAGCGAGGACGGGGATAAAATCGGCCTGGGCCAGTGCCGCCAGCAACGGAGCGTTGACCTGGGTAATTTCGCCGACGCAGCCGATATCCACCTTTTGCCCCTGCCCATCGGACAGAAACAGCTTTCGGGCAAACAGCACGCCGCTGCCCAGGGAATGCAGCGGCATGGCCTTGCCGCCCAGTTCATTGATGGTGCGCACAATAAAGGCGTTGATGTCGTTGATGAGCACGTGTTCCGCAATGGACAGGGTACGCTCATCGGTATAACGCCGCCCCAGAACAAACTGGGCCTGAATACCGGCGTCGGCCATGGCCTGGGTGATGGCCTTGCCTCCGCCGTGTACCACCACCGGCCTCATCCCCACGGCGTGCATGAAGACAATATCGGTGAGAACTTTGCGGAACTCATCCTGGTTGTCCATGAAGGAGCCGCCGAGCTTCACCACCACAATTTTTTCATTGAAACGCTGGATGTAACCCAGCGCTTCAATGAGCGCGCCGGCCTTTTCCAGCACCTGCGAATCTATGGGAATATCCACGAACAACTCCGTTACCTTCCGGGCAGGCCCGTCGCTTGCGGACCAAACCCATGAGAATACGAATATGCGCGGGGAAATTCAAGGCCAGAAGAGGGCAAGTTGAACCGGAGGTGGCGGCGATCCCTTGTGGCCACTGCCGGGACGCAGCTTGCGCGGCCGTTGCCGCAGCATTTGGCCTCACCGCGATTGGCCAGCCTTTACGGCTGGTGCAATTCGTCAAGCAGGACATGCTCGGAATTATAAATGCACACGCGCAAAGGCAGTTGGCCGGGCAAGGCGTGCGAGGCGCAGCAAATCCAGTTTTCACTTTAACCACCGCAGGTTGGGGCAGCGCCCAAAACATTCCTTTTCATTGATAGGTCATATGCCGCGTTTGAATATAGGAATTTTACCTATTCTCGAGGCCAACCGGGGCGATCAGGCGGACACGGAAAATTAGAGCGGCATTGGGTGAAAAAAGAATTTGACGCAGTTCAACGGATCAACAAATACCACGCCATAATTGCAGCGTAAAGCGAAGCTCCCCATGGGTGGAGTGCCGCAATATCCGTCGACGCGGTATGATGACCGCCGCGGTCAACAAATACCGGCACCACGATTGGGTTTCTATGATTTTACGCTCCAGCCAGCCTGCTTTTTCCATCCGCCTGGCAATACTCACCCTCGGACTGGCGGCGGTGCTTTGGCCCGTAGCTACGCACCGGATGACGCAAGGTGCGGTGAGCGCTGCGCAAACTCATCGGCCGTTGCCATTACATCACCCGGTGGCCGGCCATGGACCGGCCGCGGAATTAACTCCCCGCGTACGAAGCGGGCAGGTGATCAGGGCCATTGACCATGGCGTTCAATTTCTGCTTCAGCATGAGGACAAAACCACCCTGTGGGAAGGCTTCTGGCCGGATGATACCAAGGCCCACACCAGCGGAAAAAGCCAGTTCCCGCGGCAATTCGGCGGTGAAACCGCACTGGTAACCGAAGCCCTGCTGGATGTGGGCCAAAGCCTGCATCTGCAGGCCCTGAATATTTATGCTCCGCCGCTGCGGCGCGCCATACATTTTCTAGCCACGCTGCATCCGCAATCCACGTACGTAGCGTCATTTCAGGCCAATGCCATGGCTCTGCTGCCGCCCAAGCCCGAGTATCTACGTGTGCTAAAAATGGATGCCCGGTATCTGCGGCGGGCGATGAATCGCGATGGCGCATATACGTATTGGATAATTCCACGCTATGTGGGGTTCGGGCGGCCCCGGAATTTATGGGATAATTCCAACAGCCAGTACGGCGTGCTGGGGGTGTGGGCCTGTGCCCATCAGGGCATTTCCATTCCGCATCACTATTGGGTGCAGGCGGCGCGCCATTGGCGCACCGCGCAGAGTTTTTCCGGTGCCTGGGGTTACAGCGGCTCCAAGCCCTTGGATCGGACGCGTACCCCGTGGCGGGCCGCCGATTTTACCCCCGCCGGACTGGCCAGCCTGCTTATTTGTGATGAATTCATTCATCAGCAGCCCACGCTCGAGCCGCAACCAGATCCGAATGTGCTCCGCGGCATGGCCTGGATCAACCGGCACTTCACCGGTAAATTCCGCAGCCTTTATGAAATTTACAATTACGTGCGGCTGGGTCTGGCCAGCGGGCTGCAGACCTTCGCGCAGCACAATTGGTATAACGATTTTGCGCGGCATCTGATCAAAACGCAGCGCCGCGACGGCAGTTGGAAAGGGCACTTTATCGGGGCCGATCGCAATGCGAGCACCGCTTATGCCCTGTTGACACTCGACCGCGGGCTGAATCCCATTCTCATCAGCAAGCTGCAATACAACAAAAGCTACAGCGGTGCGTGGAATGCCCGGCAGCGCGATGCCGCCAACTTTACCTCCTGGGTCAGTCGCACGTTTGAAACGCCATTGAACTGGCAGGTGGTCAGTTTTAATACGCCGGTTGCAGATTGGCTCAATTCACCCCTGCTGCTGATTACCGGTAAGACCGATCCGCATTTTACGCCCGGCGATATTGGCAAGCTGCGGCAATACCTTCATGCCGGCGGCATCATCCTGGCGTCCTGCGACGGGCACTCGGCCATATTCCGCAAAGCCATGATTCACTGTGCCCTGCAAACCGTGCATCAGCGATATCCAGTCCAGCCGCTTGCGGCGGCCAGCACGCTTTACCACATACAACCATGGCTGCACTTCAAGCGCAATCCGGGCCTGCTGGCCATGAACAATGGCACGCGTTATCTGTGGATCATCAGTCCGTTGGACCTGGGGGGTGTGTGGCAGGCGCGGCAATTCAATCGCCAACGCGATTGGGAAATTCCCGCCAATTTATATTTTTATGCCAATGGAAAAGGTGCCCTGTCCAACCGGCTTCATTCTCTGGCGGTGCCACCGCCGACCGGGGCCATGCATCAGCAAATATCCGTAGCCCAGATTCAATACACAGGAAATTGGAATCCGGAACCGGGAGCGTGGCCGCGAATGGCGGCGCTGGCTGCACGTGCTCATGGGCTGCGGGTGCAACTTTCACACATGCTTCCCACAGCGTTGCATGCCGCCACGTGCGATCTGGCGGTGTTGACCGGCACCCGGCACTTTACATGGAGCGCCTCGCAAATTGCCGCCCTTGGCCGTTACTTGCGACACGGCGGAATGTTGCTGGGCGATGCCGCGGGAGGCAAGTCTCGCTTTACCGATTCATTCGTCAAGTTGATAAAATCCGTTTTCCCGCACGTACCCTTGGTACCGATTCCACTTACAGCGTCGCTGCTGACGGGCAAATTTCCAGATGGCATGAATGTAACGCGGGTACACTACCGCAAGTTTGTCGCTGTGGTAGACCGGCTCAAAACGCATCCCCGTCTGCTGGGCATCAAATGGCACGGGCGCTGGACAGTGGTGTATTCGCAATATGACATCACCAGCGGTTTTCTAGGTACCGATACGTGGGGGATCAGTGGTTATGCGCCCGCATCGGCCCAGGCCTTGGCGGCCCAGGTCATGCTTTATGATTGGGCCTACCACCACCTCCGGCATTGAGGCACCGCGGGGCCGCACTGCCGGGATTTGCCCAGGGGTCCGTTGAACCGTTATTCAGGCCGGCTGGGCCGCCAACGACCGGTGGCTTTTCAGATGGCATTGACGCACCGGCCGTTCTCGTTTAATGGTGCGGCAACCAGCGGCTTTACGCCATGGCGATGGCCAAAACCGTGATATCATCTCTGTGCAATCGACCCTTACACCACACCTCCGCCGCCGCCATCAGGCCCTCCGCAACTGCATCCAACGGAGCTTGGCATTTTGCCGTGAGTAAATCAAGCACCTGCTGACGGCCAAACAGCCGTCCCTCCGGCGACATGGCTTCGGAAAGGCCGTCGGTCAGCAGCACCACCCGATCCGGTCCGGTCATGGACAGCGTTCTGGATTGCCACTGCGCCAGGGCCGTCAGGCCCATCAGGCCCCCCGTGGAATGCAAGGCCTCTACTTGCCCTGTCGCCCGCAACAGGTAACAGGTTTCATGACCGGCGCTGGCGTACTCCAGCGTATGCCGGTGGGGGGCCAATTTGACGACAATGATGGAGGCAAAATCTTCCTCCAACGCCACCTGGGTAAATGTGGTGTTCATTCTGGTAAGTACCTGGCCTGGATCCGTGCTTTCCGCCGTGGCCGCAAGAAAGAGTGTTTTGAGCATCGCCGCGCCCATGGCTGCTGGAACCCCATGCCCTGAAACATCCGCCACACAGGCCAGAATCACCCCCTCGGAGAGCAGTTGGAAATCAAAATAATCTCCGCCTACCACGGCCGCGGGTCTATAGCCGACGGCAATGCGGGCTACGCCGTCGGGAACCGGCGGCTGCAGGTGCTGCTGAATACGCCGGGCTTTCTCAATGCGCTGTTGATCCTGCCGCCGGCCTTCCGCCAGAGCAGTACTCATGTTATGAATGGCTGCCGCCAGAAATGCCATCTCCTGACTGCTGCGAATGTTGGGAATATCCGCCTCAAGATGGCCCTGCCCAATGTGCCGCACCGCCGCCACCAACTGTTGCAAGGGCCGCGTTACCAATCGAATCAGCACCAGGCTGATCACCGCCGTGAGCACCAGCCCCAATACGGCAATGACGGCCAGCCACAGCAGTATCTGGTTCCGAATTCGCTGTTGCACACCCGCCACGTCTTCGCCGACGTACAACCGCACATGGCCGAGCTTTTCCGCGGCCACCATCACCCGCCGCCGCCCCACCATCACCTGGTGGCTTGGCGTCACGGCGGCCCGCCGCACAACGGCATAAAAACTCCCCGGCTCTGCCCCGGCACGGCCGCTCTGCAGCACCACGTGCCCCATCCGTACCGCAATATAATGATTGGGCGAACCGGCCACCGATTGCATCAACTGGCGGGAGGCATTGATATATTCCTGCACCTCCGGCCAGCCCTGGCCACGCAATTCCTGCACACCGTCGGCGAGTGCCGCAGCCTCGGCATGAAGAGATTGGTAATGGTCTTGCAGGCGGCGGCGCAGTTCATGGTGATACAAAAACGCTAAAAACGCCAGCAGCCCGATGCCGAGAATCAAATTCACCGACCAGAGCAACTCGAACCGCAGGCTGCGCGGTTGCAAGAGCCATCGTTGGGGGTCGAGTTTCATCTGGGTTACTCCATGGACGAATGCCGCGGTGTATGCACGCCGGGGGACAAAGGTCCCCTGACGGATGGGACCTGCACCTTCCATGGATTTTTTATTCCAGCTTTTTGGCCCGGACCTGAGCCGCCGGCCAAAATCGCCAATCCCACAGCCAGTCCACCAGCCCACAGGATGATTCCCGCCACCACCCACCGAAAATACCAGGCTCGCCGCATAGGCACGCTCCTTTAGTAGGAAAATTGCTCCGAATGGATACTGAACTGCGGCACGCCCATTTCGCGCAGCAGTCGCATGGTCGCTTCGGCCATGGCCGGCGGCCCGCAAACGTAATAATCCTTCTCCAGCACCTGCCCACGAAGCAATTCCGCCAAGATTTGCCGATTCAAGCGGCCCCGACAACCCTGCCAGCCGGCGGATGGGCGACTTAACACATGCACCACCTGCAGTTGCGGCCGGTCCAGAGATTCCATGGCCGCAAGTTCCTCTCGAAAGATGATATCCTCTTCGCTGCGGTTCACAAATACCAGCAGCACCGACCGGTTGGCCCGGGTATCACGCAAATGCCGTAACATGCTCATCAGCGGCGTGATGCCCACTCCACCGGCAATGAGAACCAACGGCCTTTCCGGCGCACCGGTGAGATATGAAAACCGGCCAAACGGGCCGCGGATGTACGCCCGGTCACCAGGCTTTATTTTCGGAACCTGAGCGGTGAAATCGCCGACAATTTTGATGGTGGAGGCGACGCCATCCGCAGTGGCCGGGCTGGAAGATATCGAAAACGGATGCTCCTCCCGCGGCACGTCGGGGTTTAAAACAGTGATGTAGTGAAATTGGCCCGGAACATGCACACGCCGATGTCGCGGCGACACCGGAGCAAACGTCAACGTCCATACATCCCGGGATTCCTGTTTGACGTTGGTAACTTCATGGAGAATTTTTCGATGATAAAAACGGTGAAACCACCGGTGATACGCATACGCTCCCAGGGCGCACGCTGCCAAGGCAAACCAGAGCGCCCGCGCCGGCCACGCGGACAGATCTCCCCGGTCGCGGCCGCCGATGCCCAGGACCATGCTGTGCACAAAGGCCAGCACCAGCACGAACACAACCATTCGTCCATGCCAGTTCCGCCAGCGCTGATATTCCAGGCGCAGGGACTGCCGCCATATCGCGGTAATCACGGTTACCACCAATGTCAGCAAGGCCAGCCGGCCCAACTCCACCGGCCAGGGCACAATGAAACGTGTCAGCAGCCACCATCGGCCGATGCCCCAGGCCAGCAACACCGGATGGGCCAATAACATCAGCACGGCCAGCAGGCCCATGGCCCGATGAAACCGCAACAAATAATCCAGCCCGAAAGGCGATTCCGTCCGTGGAATGCGGGCCGCCAGAACAAATTGCAGCACCAGAATGGCAAATCCGGCCAGAGCCAGATTGTTGGACAACTCTTTCAAAAAGCCCTGCTGGCCATGGCCTTGTTGTGTCAGGCGTACCAGCAGCAGCGGCGCAGCGATGACCAGGGCATAAATTACAATCCAGAAAATCGCAGCCCGGCGGCGCGGCAGGTTCGGCGCGGTGGAATTCATAAGGTTCTCCATCAAAACTCAAGGCCCATCTGCACCGTCGCCACCAGGGCGTTGGCGTACGTACCGCTGGGATGAATGACATACTGTACATCAGGCTGCACATTCAGCCACGGCGTTACTTGAATGGAATAAAATCCTTCCACAATACATTCCGAGTTATACGGCGTCTGGGCCTGGCGGCTTAAATGAGCCCAACTGGCACCAAAACCGAGGTTGTCATCAGGCCGGCCGGGAATCGGCCCGCGCCAGCGCAGGCCGCCGAGCAGATTGCTGTCGATTTCCGTGAGTTTGCCGTTGGCCCAGCCATATTGGATAAAAGCTCCGATGCGCGAGGCTGGCCCCCGCGGATGGGTTGCTTTCCATAAAGTCTGATCCAGATATATATAAAAGCCATGGGCATCCTGCTGATAGGTTCCCGCATACGTCTGGAAGGTACCGGTGTGATACCACTCGCCAAGGACCGCGGTACCGCCAAGATGTGGCCGGCCAAAATGCCAGAATGTACTTTGTTGGCCGATAGCCATCAGGCCGTAAGGATTTTCCACGGCGTTGGCATCGGCACTGGCCACGGCGGGCAGAGTATTGTCAGTATTGCCGTCAAAAAGGCCCGCCTTCAAATGCAAATGCTTCCAGGGCTTCCAGCAGGCCTCGCCGCCCCAGGCGGAAAACGGATAGCTGGGAAAAACAAAAATAGTGGGCGTAAAACCAAAAGAGCCGTTGAGAAATGGCTGAGCATCACGAATGTCATCAAAATCATATGTGGTATCGATACGTCCGAGCTTGAACCAGCAATGGGCCGATGAAAATTGCTGCCTGTACCAGAGCTGGTCCAGCCGGGTGGCGGGATTTTGGTCGATGGCGCTGATGGCCTGCGCGGACCCCACCAGATTAAGGGCCGGATTTTCGCCGCCGTGCGCCATGAAATCCACAAACGCGGTTCCCCCGTTCCAACCGAAGAGCCTGGCGGTATGCAGCGTGAGCGAAACATCCAGGCGATAACGCCAGTCGATACGGTTGGTGCGGATGCCGCCGGCAAAATTTTCGCTGGCGGCCTGCAGAAAAGAAACGGCTGGAATAATGCCACGATGCTGCAGAGCGTCGCGTGCTCCCCACCAGTCACCGGTAAGATTATCCCGATCCAGCATGCTTTGCGGCCGGTCAGCGCTAAACCAATCTCCGAAAGCGGTGGATAAGTTCAAAGCCTTTCCATCCGCGCGGGAGCAGCCGTGGTTCACCCCGGCAAGAGACCACATCAGCAGCACAACCGCCGCCAATGGATATCTAAAACCAACAGGTCTGGGGATGCGGGCAAAAGAGTATGGCCAGGGGATATTCGGGCTGCTGTTGAACCAGGTTCGCACGTCGCACACGCTGTTGGGGGAGTCCACGGTCTTGGTCCGCCCGAACGCGGGCACTATGCGTCGGGCCTATAGGGATAATAGCCAATGGATCGTTGGGTGGCGAGTCTGCCGCTTATTTATGCCCGAGATGTAATTTTCTTCGGTGATCGGCCATATGGTCATGCGGCACATGAACGCCGCAGGTATCGCACGTATCAGCCTTTTGAAAACATTCCGAGCACAGCAATTCGCCGGTCTTGCGAAACTCCGTCAGACGCAGGCGATCGGCGTGCGGCAGGGAATTGACGAGCGCTTGCAGACGCGGCATGACGGGCAGCGCCGAATGGCAGCCGCTGCATGCGGCAAATTGCAGTTGCTTGAGCAGCAGGGTCATTTCGTGGCTGCGATTGGCGGGAATGGTGCCTCTACCTTCGCACAGCGGGCACAGATGTCCCAGATAGGCATACACCGCATCACGAATCAATTCGCTTTTGTTATTAACGGATGCCAACAGCCCGGCCAGCGCGGCATCCACCTTGAAAGCCAGAATCTGGTCTTTGGGAGCGCGGGGCACCCGCCGCACACGCGGCTTCGACGCTGCCGCCCAAGGCTGCCGCGTGACGTTCGCCCGTTTTTCCGCTGCCATAAGGCACTCCAATCTGCCGCGTGCCGCTGCACAACTTCGAAATTTTACTTAGTTATACGCTGAATTGCAAACGGCAGGAGCAGGCTCTGGCTCCGGGCGAAGCGGTGCGGTTATTTCGGCCGCGATTCGACGGTGGACCATTTTTCCGCAATGCGCACAAACAGTTCAAGTTCTTCCGCCGTGAAGGTATTGTTCCGCCGTTCCATGGCGATCTGGGCAATGGCCACGGCCTTGTTAAAATCGATGCGTTTGAGGCCTCTCTCATCGAGCCAGGAAAAGCTGGGAACAAACTTGGGGGGGTGCGAAACCAGGACATGGCTCGAAAATCCAATCACCGAACCGGTGCTTAAGTACGTGCCGATGCCCAGCTTGGAGTGATCGCCGATGACGGCACCCAGAAAATTCAACCCTGTAGCCACATCGGTGCCATTGATGGGCATGCGCACTTCGCCGTAGGTATTTTTGAGGTTGCTGCCGGTGGTACCCGCACCGATATTGACCCATTCACCGACCACCGTCTGGCCCAGAAAGCCGTGGTGCTGCTTATTGGAATTGCCCAGAAAAATGCAATTGCTTATTTCTCCGCCGAGGCGGCAATTGGGACCGATGCTGGTGTTTTCGCGAATGCATGCGCCGGCCCGGATGATTGTCTGCTGGCCGATGGCGACAGGCCCGGTGATGACTACATGGGGGTGAATTTCGGACCGCGACTCAATCATGATCGGTCCCTGGCGGGCATCGAGCACCGCGCCGGGGTAAATGGTAACATCCTTGTCGATACACATATTTTCCGGGGCCAGCAGGTGTGCTCCGGGCATGGGCACCGAAGCGATGCCGGGGGTGCGGCGGGAAAAATCATCCCGCAGGGCAGGGCCGTTATGCGTTATCAGATCCCATGGATATTCAATTAAATCCGCCTCCGCCGCCGATACGCGCACCTGAGGCAGCATGTCCGCCAGGGTTTTGGTCCGCACGATATTGCGCATATCGAGTTTGGCCAGATTTTTCGGGGAAAGATGCATCCAGGCGATATCGTGGCCCACCAACCCGGCGGTATCGGGCGGCGGCTCGGAAAAAGGCTTGCTCATGAGCCAGCGACTGCTGATGAAAATAGCCCCGTGTTTATTGCGCAATGGCCCGTTGACCCGCAATTTGATCGCGGCGCGTACGCGTGCGGCCATGGTGTCGCGAACCACGACCCCATCAATGGGCCGCTGGATAAAAAGCATCATGCGGTCGAGCAGATCGCCGGCTCCGCAACGCAGCAAAAACGGCGGTCGATAATAGGTCAGGGGATATAACAGATCGACCTTGGTATCTTCAAGAATAAAAATAGGAGTCATGTCGATTCCCCTGCAGGCGCGGGCCAATCCGTCAAGGGGCAAACGATTACCAGGGCTTGTTTTGGAGCCACGCTCGACCAACGACCCGACAATTCGCTTATCGGGCGGAATCGCAAAGAAATTTAAAAAAAGCCTCCGCCGCAATGCCGTGAGTCGGTAAAGTTCGAACCCCTTTTACAAGGGCGGATGCGCAATACGCAGTTTCCAGACTTCCACAACTGTTTTGACCAAGGTCAAAACCAGGCTTGTCCTTCAAACCACCAGTCGCGGATCCTTTGTAATGTTCATCGGTCCGAAGCAATAAAGCCGACCTAACACGAACATGGCAGAGGGCAATTCCTTTGTACCAAAGCGGAAACGGAAAAGCAAGGATATTCCGGAGTCAGGCGGCTCGATACAACCGCCGGCGCATGATATACCGGCCAACCGCCTCGGGAACCAGGTACTCGATGGACAAACCCCGCCGCACCCGGTCGCGGATGGCAGTGGATGAAATATCGATCCGCGGCGTATCAATGACCGCAGCCAGCACCTTCCGCCAGATGCGGGCCGACACGCCTGCAGGCCGCGGGATTTTACCGCCGGTCCCATCGCCGCGCGGCAGCACCGCCACATCCACCCGGGCCAGCAATTCTTCCGCGCGATACCAGGTACCCAGCCTGGCCAGTTGATCCCATCCCAGCAACAGCACAAATTCATGGTCCGGCTGCGCCTTCTCCAGGGCGTCCAGGGTATCCCAGGTGTAGCTTGGACCGGTACGATTGATTTCCACCTTGGAGACAGCAAAAGCCGGATCCGCCTTAATGGCCAGCGAAATCATGTTAAACCGGTGCTGACCGGCCGTCATGGGCCGCTGCATTTTGTGCGGCGATACCCGCGCCGGCATCAACAGCACTCCCGCCGCGTTGCACTTTTCCTTGGCCGCACGAGCCACAATCAGATGTCCAATATGAATGGGATCAAATGATCCACCGAAAAGAATGTGCCTGGTCATAAATCCATCCGTTAAGCCGGCCCTTCAGTGCCGCCTGCGCCGGCGATTATATCCTGCACCACGCCAAGGACTCAGCGGGCTTCAAAAACCATATGCGATGCGACGGCAGGTGGCGGACCGTGGGCCATACTTTGGTTTGCCAGCGCGATCATCTCACAAAAAAATAGCCGATGGTCGCGTGGGAGGCAACCACCGGCTTTCGTGGGGGAGAAGGAAGGAACATCATCAATGGTCGGGCCACAACAGGCCTGCAACCATAGCAACCTTATATACGATGCGGAGGTTGGAAGGGTTTGCGCTGGCGTGATATTTTTTCGGTGCGGTTTTCAGGTCTTTTCAGCGTCTGATAAATCCCGCTGTTTGGCAAGGGTGGTGAATATCTCGCCGCGTTTTTCGTAATTAGAAAATTGATCGTACGAGGCGCATCCAGGCGAAAGGACCACATTTTTAACATCTGCGCAAAGCAGATCAGGAAATTTGAGCCAGTGCCGGGCATGTTGAACTGCTGCGGCCAACGTTTGGGTATAGACAAGCCTATTTTGGGGCAACAGGCCAGTTTGCACCGCCAAATCTATGATTTTTTGGCCGGTGGCACCAATACCCAAAACCCCGGCCGCGCGTCTGGCCAGAACGGTGCCCAGTTCGCCTAAGTCCAGGTGTTTGTCGTATCCGCCAACGATACAAATAAAGGATCTTTCCGGAAAAGCTTGCAAAGCCGTCAGCGTGGCTGCCGGCGTAGTGGCCTTGGAATCGTTATACCAGCAGACCGGCTGGCCGTGTCGAACCGTATCAGTATGCACCAGTTGGAGCCGATGCGGCAGGCCGGAAAATCGTTCCAGTGCAGCAATGGCGGCAGGCCGCTGCGTAAAAAAGCCCAGCGCTTCCACCACCGCCAAGGCCGCCTGGGCGTTGGATTGATTATGATCTCCCGGAACCAGCAGGTTAAGTTTTTCACTGCCACACACGTGATAAACCATGGTGCGCCCCGGCGATTGCTCCCGCCAACTGCTGACTGTGGTATCTTCTCCATTGAGGATGGCGGTGTCCATGGCGGTTTGAAAACGCAGGATATTTTTTTTGATGGCGGCATAATCGGCCAGTGTACCGTGGCGATCCAGATGGTTGGGGACCACATTGGTGACCACTGCCACGTGTGGGGACCAGTGGACCAGCGGCGTATCTTCCAGCATGAAACTGGAAAGCTCAAGAACGACAATATCCTCGGCCGCAATGTTCGGCAGTTCCGTGAGCAGCGAATGGCCGATGTTGCCACCCATCCAACAACGCCGGGATGGGGTATCGGCCAGGCAGGCTGTCAACGCCTGGCAGATCATGGCGGTGGTGGTGGATTTACCGACACTGCCGGTTATACCTACAATTTTGGCGCAGCAGCGCTGCACAAATAAATTGATTTCAGTGGTGATGGGAACGCCATGGCGACGGGCAGCCTGTACAAACTCGGATTTATCCTTATCCACCGCCGGGTTCACCACCAGCAGATCGGCCTGCTGCAAAATGGCCGTATCGTGCCCGCCAAGCGCAAATTCGCAACCCGTCCCAGCCAACTGGGCCACGGAATCGGCGAGGCTCTCGGCCGATTCCATATCGGTGACAACCACCCGGCAACCTTGCTGACAAAGCCATCGACTAACGCCCACGCCGCCGCCAAATCGGCCCAGCCCCATCACCACAACGCGCATCCGCGGAGAAACGGTGATGAATGGATGGTTTTTGGTCATAGCTTCCGGTTTCAATTGCAGGGGTTGTCAGCCGCAGCCGGCTGTTATCGCTGGGTTTCGTGCAGAGCCGCGGTGATCTCGCGGCGTGTATCGAGTACCGATTGCAGCACGGCTTTCGACCACTGCTGGTCCGCAAAACCGGCATATTTTTTATCTCGATAGGCAAAAATAATCGAACGGCTGGCGGAAATTACCGCCCCGTGCCCGGCGCGATCAAAAACGTGGGCGCAATCCTGCAGATTGCCGCCTTGGGCACCGATGCCGGGTATCAAAAACAGAGTGTGCGGCAATGCGCGGCGCAAATGAATCAGCGAATCCCGCGTGGTGGCACCCACCACCGCGCCGATCGAGCTGAAACCGCAGGTTCCCATCAGGCCCTGAGCCCAGGCGTCCATGCGATCCGCTACGTGTTGATAGAGTGGCCGTCCGTCGGCGGCGGGTATTTCCTGGATTTCACCGGCGCTGGGGTTGCTGGTGCGCAGCAGAATAAAGACCCCTTTCCCCATCTTTTGGGCGATATCGGTAAAAGGCTTGATGCCATCGAAACCAAAATAGGGATTGATGGTGATGGCATCAGGTCCGCTGAGGTGGCCCAGGTCGCTAAAGTCGTTGTCAGCCAGGGCGGCTGCGGCATATTGTTCCGCGGTGTGGCCGATGTCGGCGCGTTTTACATCGCCGATGACCAGCAATCCGGCGGCCCGGGATTCCTGTACCAGACGACCATAGGCCTGCCAGCCCAGCCATTGGTAGCGCTCAAAATAGGCACTGTTGATTTTAACCGCCGGCACGTGTGCCGCCACGACGTCGATGATTTGCCGGCAAAATTCGAGCATGGCATTGACACAATCGCCGGCCCGCGTGGGGTCATTCTTGCCGGCCTGAGAGGTAATGGCCGCCGGCAGCTTTTCATACACGGGATCCAACCCCAGGATCAAGGGGGTTTGCCGTTGATCAATGGCGGCGAGCAGGCGGTCGGCGAAATTGGTGATCGGCATGGACAATTTCCTGATGCGTAGCCGGACGGCTTACGGCAAGGACAAATTCAGGTCGCGGCGATAGAGGGCGAAGAGTTCCATGAACTGGGAATTGAACACAAAATTGAAATCCGGAAACTTCATCCCCGACATGTTCTGGTCAATATGCGAAAACATGAGGTCCACCGTGCCCACCGCCACTTCCACCGGGGCACCGCCATGCCACGTTCGGGAGATAACGCGGCCCGCGATGGAAGCACCAGTTTCGTTGAGCTGGCTGATAGTGGCGCGATAGACAATTTGTTCGCCGGGGCGAACCAGCCGCTCAAACGCGGCTTGGTTAATTTTGGCGAGAATCACCTTTTCTTTGAATTCCCGCACCGCCCCAACCAGAATACCGCTGGTCTGCGCCATGCCCTCTATCATCAGGCTGGTGGGCATGATCGGAAAACCCGGAAAATGATCATGGAGATGATCTTCTGAAAGCGTAACGTTTTTGATGGCGACGGCACTTCTGCCGGGCTCAAAGCTTTCAAAACGATCAATCCAGATCCACCGCACCCACAGGCCCCTTTTTAAATCAGGCCGTCTTTATGGCCGATGAACTTCACCAAGTCAATGACGCGGTTGGAATAACCCCATTCGTTGTCGTACCAACTGATAAGCTTGAAAAACCGCGAATTCAGTTCAATGCCGGCCTTGGCATCGTAAATGCTGGAACGGGCATCGCCGAGAAAATCACTGGAAACCACTTCATCTTCGGTATAGCCCAAGATTCCCTTGAGCCGACCTTCCGATTCTTTTTTGACGGCGGCGTTGATTTCCGCCATGGAGGTTTCCTTTTTAGTGCGGACGGTCAGGTCCACCACGGAAACATCGGGGGTGGGAATACGGAAGGACATGCCGGTGATTTTGCCTTTCAATTCGGGAATAACCAGGGTCGTGGCCTTGGCTGCGCCGGTGGAGGCGGGAATCAGGTTTTGACCCGCTCCGCGCCCGCCTCGCCAATCCTTTTTGGATGGCCCGTCCACCGTGGGTTGGGTAGCAGTGGTGGCGTGAACGGTGGTCATCAAGGCTTCTTCCACCCCGAAATGATCGTGGATCACCTTCACCAGGGGAACCAGGCAGTTGGTGGTGCAACTGGCGTTGGACACAATGGAATCAGTGGCGGGGTTGAATTTGTCTTCGTTGACACCCATGACAAAGGTGGGAGTTTCCTTGTCCTTGGCGGGAGCCGAGATAATAACCCGCTTGGCCCCGGCGGTCAGGTGTTTGCCGGCACCTTCGCGATCGGTAAACAGCCCCGTGGATTCAATGACGTACGAAACATGCAGATCCTTCCAGGGCAAGGTGGCGGGATCACGCACGGAAACGGTTTTGATGAAATGGCCGTTGACGACAATACCTTCATCCCCGCGCACGCTTACTTCGCCCTTGAAGCGGCCATGGGTGGAATCGTAGCGTAAAAGGTACGCGAGATTGTCCGGCGGCACCAGATCGTTGATCAGGACAAATTCAATTTGCGGATCATGCACGCCGGCCCGAAAAACCAGACGGCCGATGCGCCCGAACCCATTGATGCCAACTCTAATTTTAGCCATGGAAAAACTCCTTCATCATCATAAAGTCCGGCAACGGAGCTACAACAACATGCTCCGATGACCGGGCAAATTCCAAGCCCGTGATACTACAGGATACTGGCGGCTTAACGCAAGCCATCCAAAATACCGCAGCGGCGGTGCGGCGATATGTTGTGGCTCCAGGCGCAGAACCGCCGGTGACGGGCCTGGTGCCACAGCCGCCAAACTACGCTTGTAGCTGAATTAAATGTCTCTGCCCTTGTATTCTGAAAATGGCCCTGGCATTCACGCCTGTAGACGCATATCAACCGGACCCAACGCCGTCACTTTGCTTATCGCCGCACTATCGGCGATAAATAACCTAGGAAAATCTTAGCCCTGTCAATACACGGGATCATGGCCGTGGGACAACCTGCCGGACGATAGTCCGCAGATTCCGCCGGAGCGCCCAGCGGGGTTTTCAACCCCGCAACAGATCGAAACTATGTCAAGGATGTACTGACCGGGGCAAAATTCAAAGATGGGTTCACGAAAATCGCCGTCTCCAGCATTGGGCCATCGCGATGCCAGGATGGTTGATTGCCGTTTCCATCGGATGGAAGGACAATGGAGTCATGGATATTAACCAGTTCATCGCGCGACGGGAAAACAAGTGGAAGCGGTTGACCGTACTGACCGACAAAGCCGACCATGATACCGTGCAGGGGCTTTCCACCTCCGAGGCGGAGGAATTTTTTACGCTGTATCGCATGGCCTCCAATGATTTGAACCTGGTGCAGACCTACGGCGGAGGTTCCGCCTTGCTGGACTACCTGGAAATGTTGGTCTCCCGCGCCTTCCAGCACCTGGTTGTGCCGCAACGCACACGGTTGTTTTCCGCCTGGTGGCACCTCTTAAGATATGATTTTCCCGCCACGGTCCGCAAACAGTGGACGGCCCTGCTGCTGTCGGCCCTGATTATGTGCGCGGGAACCGTCGCCGGATATGCCATTACCGCCGCGCATCCGTCAACTGCCTTGACATTCGTGCCGGCCGAATTTTTCCGGCAGAGCCCCGCACACCGTGTGGCCGAGCGCATTGCGACGGACAGTTCCCGGAAGTTCCATTACAGTGCCGAGGAAAATCTGCTGTTTTCAGTTTTTCTGTTTACCCACAATATTGAAGTGGCGGTGATGACCTTTGCCTTGGGGCTGACCTTTGGCCTGGGTACCGTGGTAATGCTATTTTTCAGCGGGGCCATGCTGGGGTCGCTGGGGCAGCGTTATCAGGCGGATCATGTGGGCACTTATTTTATTTCCTGGGTGGGACCTCATGGAGTCCTTGAACTGCCGGCCATCGGTATTGCGGCAACGGCGGGCCTGATCGTCGCCCGGGCCATGTGGACGCGCGGCGGGCGGCACAGCTCGGTGTGGGCGAGCGTGCGGGATCAACGCGATGATTTGTTAAATTTGCTTATCGGCTGCGCCCATATGCTGGTGCTGGCAGGATTGATTGAAGGGGGATTCAGCCAGATTACCGCCCCGGTGTTACCGTATTTTCTGAAGATATTTTTTGCCTGTGCATTGTTTTGCGCGCTGATTGCCTACCTGTTTTTCATGCCGCTCAAAAAGCCGGAATGGGATTCCGCCAACGACGAATGAAGCGGCCTCTCGCCCCTACGCCAACTGGCGGGATTTAATGGCCAGATAGGCATTGATGACACCGAGGGTCAAGGTGTCCGCGTCCGCTTCGATCAGACCGGCCCCGGCCATGGACAGCTTGCGTTTACGGCTGTCACGCTCGGTGACCAGTTTGCGGGCGGCGATGGCTTGAAAAAAGCGATCGGTTGTTGCGGTTGGGCCGTCGGCAATGCGATCCAATAATGGATCTCGCAGCGACACCACCTTTAAAAGATGCCGGTGGCGCAGCAATACGGCAGCATCCAGCAAATTCTCCACCAGTTGTGGATCGTTGAGATCGGTGAAAAGAAAAATCATGCAACGCTTGTTCTGTCGCAGGCGAATGGCGGCGGCCATCGCCGCGTAAGAAGGATATACCATTTCGGTTTGGCAATCGGCCAGGGCGTCAAGCACGTTCCGCATGGCCAGGGTCGATCCGGAAGGTTTTATAAAGGTGGTGACAGAATCGCGGAAAACCAGAGCGCCAACACGGTCATTCTGGCGGATCACCGCATGCCCCAGCATGACCGCTGCGTTAATAGCGCAATCCAGCATAGTGCGTTTGCCGATGGAATTGGCCATCATACGGCTGGCGTCCAGGCAAAGCAGCACGTCCTGTCGACGTTCCACCTGAAACACATTGGTAATCAGCCGTTGATGATGGGCGGAGCTTTTCCAGTTGATGTCACGGAAGTCATCATCTGGAAGGTAATCCCTGAGTTGCTCAAATTCGCGGCCACTGCCCAGAACACGCCGTCGATGCAGGCCCATCAAGGCCAGCGCGTGATGTTGCCGCAAAATTTCAAACCGTCGAATGCCCCGCAGATCAGGGTAAATAGGAATTGCCGGTGGTACCGGCCCGGTGGTACGCCGCAGCGCCCATGGCATCATCAACGTCACGCTGACTGTGGCGGGCTTCAATTCCAGCGGGCCGCGGGCCATGGGGGTTATGGCCAGGGACGTCAACACAGACTCCATCGCCCGAACGGTTATATGAATCCGCTGAGCTTCGCCGCACGCGTCTGCCGGCCACGGTTGTTCCAACGTGATGATGACGCTGCGCGTGGAGAGATTTTCAATGCGGTAGCCCAGTTTCAGGGCGGTGCCTACCTCTCCGCGCAGCGGAAATTCCGGCGTTATCCGGATCGTGGTTCTGTTGAGCACCACGGCATCCAGAATAAACAGCAGGACCACAATAAAGTCCAGGCTCAAGCTGGCACCCAGCAGCGGCCGACTGACCGCTGCCGGCAGCAGCAGCGCCGAAATGGCCGCCAGAGACCAGATTGTTGCTTTCCCCGGCACGTTCATCGTGGAACCTCAAGCGAATCCATGATCTGGTCCAGAACCTCCATCTTGCGTGTGCCGGCCACTTCGGCATCGGCGGAAAGGGTCAGACGGTGGGCCAGGACCGGCCCGGCAAGTCGGGCGATATCATCCGGGGTCACAAAATCCCGGCCATGAATCAGCGCCCAGGCCTTGCTGCAAGTCAGCAGTGCAATGGACGCACGCGGACCGCCCCCAAGGACCACAGACTCATGTTTCCGCGTGGCCCGAACCAGCTTGAGCAGATATTCCACAATGGCCGGTTCCACGCGGACCTTGGCCAGATTCTCGCGGGCCGCGCCAAGCTGCTCCACGGTAAGCACGGCGGAAATCCCGGATGTTTCCAGTTGATCCGGTGGATGGCCCTGGTCAATGGCGTTCAGCAATTCACGCTCTGACGCCTCATCCGGATAATCCACAGAAATTTTTATCAGAAACCGGTCTTGCTGCGCTTCCGGCAATGGATAGGTTCCTTCAAATTCCACCGGATTTTGCGTGGCAAAGACCGTAAACACCGGGGAAAGCAGATGCCGCTGGCCATCAATCGTGACGTGCCGCTCACTCATGGCTTCCAGCAGGGCGGATTGCGTTTTGGCCGGGGCGCGGTTGATTTCATCCGCCAGCAACAGATCGGTGAAGATCGGCCCTTCATGGAGGTGAAATTCGTTGGCACCTGGCGTGAAGACCGTGGTACCCAGAATATCCGAGGGCATGAGATCCGGCGTAAATTGTATGCGCTTGGACCGGCACGAGAGCGTCATGGCAAGAGCCCGTACACTCAATGTTTTGGCCGTTCCCGGCACACCCTCGAGCAGCGCGTGCCCCCCGGCCAGAAGTGCGGTCAGCATCAAATCAATGAACACTTCCTGCCCCCGAACCACCTTTTTTATTTCAGCCCTTGATGCCTCCAGCGACTCGATCATCAGCCGCAACTTGGAATCTTGGGTGTCTGCCATGATGTATCTCCTTTGCGAGGTGCCATGATTGTGTCAATAAATCAGCCAACGTACGGTGGCGCGCCGCCTTCCGTGCGTTGGATTTTGCGGACCGTTCCATAAGGCTCTGCTCTACCGTTTGTAACCGGACGAGAATCAACTGCAACGCCTGCCGGACGGAATCAGGCTGCTTTTGTACGTGACCGCTGATTTGCTCAGGACGGCAGCGCAGGGCTGCAGCGAGGCGGTGCATGATTTCATGCTTAACCCGTTGAACTATTTCCGGCTCGGAAAGCGCGCCTTCATAAAGGCGGCCCAGCATGGCAATCTGTTCCACGCTCGACCGGACCGGCCCTTTGGAAGTGCTGGATGGCGCGGCTGGGTAGCCCCGGCAGCTCCAGGCGTAGGCCATCAGCAGTAAAATCAGCTCCAGCAGTGCGGGCATCAGGCCGTAACGCCGGAGGACGTCCAGCGTGGTATAATTATGCCCCACGCCCAGGCTCCATTGGTCCAGAATTACCGGTTTATCGGCGATGAGTGTTTGCAGAAAATCAAGGTTGCCGGCATGACCTATGCCTCCGTTGAGTATAAGCCACGGCGAGCCGACAAAAACCACGCGGCCCCGGCCCACGTGCCTTTCGATGGCCACCGGCCCGGCTTTCGTTTTCGCCAGAATTCGCCAATGCGTGTCCTTGGGGGGAATAACAAAGCATGCCGGTGCCAGCAATTGTAAAAGACGTCGCCGCGCGGGCAGAGGGGAACTCGCTGTGCGGGCATAATGCCATGGCACATTTTTAATCCACCGGGCAAGTCGGTGCGGGTTCCCGCCATTTTGCATCACGGTGATCCACTTGGGAAAATTGACTGGCAGCACCAGATCGCCGTGCGGGGGCGGGGGCACCGCATGTTTTTTCGACCCTGGCTTACCGTGCTTGTGTTTGGCGGGACCCACAACGGTCTTCAGGCCAAGAACTTTCAATTTAAAATGAACCGTCAGCCCCGTGGTGTTTTGCGTACAGTCGATGAGCGTATTGCCATCGGCTATCCATCGCAGCAGCTGCGGATTGTAGTGTTGCCGGGTGGAATAATCTTCCAGCATACCTGACTGATAAGGAGCCGTCATATTGATCAGAACGCCGGCAGCGTGCCGGGGCAAAGCGGGGTGCGTCAGCAGCATAACGCGTCGGCCGGAGGCCTGAAGAAATCGCTCCAGTGCCGCCGATCCGTAGGGATCAAACCGGTAAGCACTGTAAAGCGGCATCTGGGAACCACCACGTGAAGTGGTCCAGGCCAGGCCGGCCAGCAGCCAGATCAACAGCGTAAAGAAGGCCACAGTCAGCGATACCGGCAGGATTTTACGCACGCGTATCCTCCCGGCGCAGGGGCGCATTCCCGGAGATCGCTACGGGTTGTGGCGGGTCTGTTTTCACGGTCAGGCGGCTGATCTGATCGTGCAGCGCATCGGCATTGAGGTTGGGGTAAAGTTTTCGACCGTACCAGACATGGTCAAATAAGTCCGTCAGCGTTCCAAACAACTCCCGCTCCGGCTTATCGCCATGAAAATCATGGACGTAATACCAGTTGGTGCGATTCCGGCGAAAACGGATTTTCCCAGTTTGATGCAGGCCGGCCAGTAAGGCCAAATACATCGCCCGGTACATGGCCCGAAAATTGCCCTCACTGCCGAATTGCCGCGCTGCCTGCATCCATGAGTCACTGGCCATCGCCAGGGCGTCACCCTGCTCCATGGCCTGCTCAATGCTGTGGCGGCTTAACACTCCATCGGCGGGACTTGAGGCTGCCCTTCCCGTGGCCCACCAGCGCAACAGCACCAGCACAATACCCGCCACCAGCAGAATGCCCAAAAACCATCCCATCATTTCCAGAAACCCGGCAATGGAAAAGGCCGGGCCGGAAATATTTCTTTTGCCCACGGTTCCGCGTTGGTGGTGGCTAGAAAAGAGGCGTCTTAGCCACTTCAGGAAGCGGTTCCACTCCCTGCTGATCGCCTCCATCAGGGGGTTATGTGTCTGCGAAACATGCGCCTTTTCCCGCCACCGCCATTGTTGAAAGAGTGGCTGTTCAAGAATATGTCGCAATTGACGGTGCGGATGTTCGAGCATCTGCTGACGCGATACCGCTGCCGACGGGGCAGGGCCGCCGCGGACATGGGCGGTGAACAACAGTACGCTGACCATGGCCAGACCTAACACGCTGCAGACATTCATGCGGCGGTCCCTCGCAGGCCATTGAGCCGAAATTGAATATCCGCCCCTGTCTGGCGCGATTGCAGATGATAAAACAGGATGGCTGAACTGACGTGCCACACAAGATCAAATACCATCCAGATGAAAAGCCCAATCCCCATTGTCAAGGCCGAACTGCGCAGCAGCAGTTGCAACCGCAGATCCGATATCCCGGCAAATGATGGGATAACCATACCGGCCATAATGCTCATCGTGCCAATGATGCCGATATACACCACGAGAAAAGTCACCATGATGGCCAAAAAGTGTCGCCAGACGCTCGACGAAGCCAGGCCCCCGAGCAACGGCCGGAAGATGTGCTTCCACGAAATGGTCGGGGCGTCCAGCACGGTTGGCACCACCAGCGCACTTAACACCAATGCGGGAAATCCCGTTACCAGCAGCAGCCGGCATCCCCACACCACCCAGACTGCCAGGGACAGCCGCGCGACAATCAGGGGAAACATGCGCCACTTTAATAAGCGGGCATCCTTGTTTCCCGTTATCGCCCAGCACACACGCTGCTGGATGACCGCCAGAATACACCAGCGCCACACCATGGCCGGCAGCAGAAGCCAGCAATAGAATCCGGCCGCGCTGGGCCGCTGCCGGGCAACATCGGCAATAATCGGCAGCATCAGCAATGCCGTGGGGGCCACCGCCAACGCATACATGGGTATGGCCCATGCCGCAGAGGCGCGGATGAATTCCAATCCGGAATCCAGCCCACCGGCGAAATCGTTATTGGATTGCATATCCATGGCTTCCTGGGGCGCTGGCATACATCAACTCCGCAATCCGAATTCAAAAATCAATGCCTGCAGGCCCAGATAAATCAGCAGGACGCACAGCGGGCTTAACAGTGTGCCCAGAACCAGCCAGACGCGGTCCGGCCACCAACGGGATTTGTTTTGCTCCTCACGCTGCGCCTGCAGAATTCGCAGGCCTTCCCGCGAATAGTTCACGCCTTCGTAACGGGTGGAACATTCTTCGCAAATGGCCTGCCCGGTAATGATGCAAATACCGATCGCCGGACGATCCGGATGATTCTGGCAGAATGTTTTCTTTAACGCCATACTCTCAGCACTTTGTGATGCGTACATGAACCCTTTGGACAAATCATACCACTGCTGCCACCCTTGGCGTAGCGGTACGGATCCGCCCGGCCGCGGCGCAGCCTACTGCTCCGATGCGCCTGGCGAGGGTTCCACGACCGGCATATCACCAGCCTCGGGTGTCGCATTCACCGGCGGCGGAAGATCTGCCGCACCCGCATCCGCCGCGGCGGCCGCTGCCAAGCCAGCCTGAACTTCGCGTATCCGAGTGATAATCTGCGTTACCAACCGCTGGAATTTTGCCGGCCGCATGCTGCCTCGCAGATGCATCTTGACCCCGGCACGGGCTACCAGCAGGTGCTGCCGGCCCCTGACCAGTGTAATGCCGATCAGCACCAGCATTCCCGCGGCGCAGGCCAGCAGAATACTGCCGAATACCAGGCTCGGAACACCACCGGCGGCGCGATGGGCGAGAATCACTATTGCACTGATGAAACACCCGAGGAAAAGCAGGAAAAAAAGAGTTAATCGTCCGCCGGCCAGGCGCTTCCAGTGCAGCACATATTCCACCTGATCGAAAGGAATTCGGCGGATGCGATCTTTGGTATATTCATGCTCCAGTACTACCAGTGCGTCATCAACGATCAGTGCGGTAGTTCGCTGGAAGAAGCCGGAAAATAGAAATCGCTCGAGCTTGGCCATAGTGAAAAATCCCGAAAAACGCATGATTACCGTTAACCATAAAAATAGCTGCGTAAAACCAGCACCAGCACCCCCATCAGCCAGCCGGCCAGAATCAGCGAAAGCAAAATGGCACCGCTGACAATACGCCATTTTCCAACCAACTCATGGTACAGCACATCTCGGCGCCGCAAGTCCGCCATTTTGCGACATTGCACGTATCCATAGATCGCCCAGAACGGAAACGGTGCCAGTATCAACGCATTCACATAGGGAATAAACATGGCCACAAAAATGTTTTTGAGTACGCGATCCGGTCGCGATAAAAACCGGCTGGCGATTCCATCCATCGCCTTTTTGCCGACGCTGCTTTCCAGGTACTGCGCGCTGTAGACTTTCCCCTTGATTTCCACCGCACATAACGCGCAGATAAAACTGCCGGTACCCTGGCATACCGTAACCGCTCTTTTCTGCGGGTGGTAAACGCAGGTGGCGTGTTCACTCAGAGCCAGTTCGGGGCTATGAATGACCGGGACAACAGGATTGAATATGTCTCCGTATACCTGCATGCGGCAGCGGATGCAATGAAGGGTTGCATTAGCCGCAAGAACCATGGTTCCCGCGCACGCAGGACAGGCAATGACGCGATCGGGTGGGCTTCCCTGCGGAGGTGCCGGGCTATTCGTTGAATCAATCATAGGGAGGGGCCTTTCCATCCATCCTGCAGAATCAGCGCAATGTTCAAAACCGTTTGTTCGTCGCTGAGATTATAACGGCTATCCTCCAGACCCAGGCGGCGGCGGCAATGGTCCGCCATCTCCGCAAACATGCGTTCGCGAATCGGCGTATGGAGTTGATCCCGTCGCAGTGTCAGGTCCATGATTAAATCACGCTCTTCCCGCCCAATACGGGCGATGATCCGCGCACACAGGGCCGAATCGCCGCGAAAGCTGTTGTGGCGTGCTTCGCGGCGAACAACGGATCCGGGCAGGCCTGTCCGGCGATAACGCACCACGATCGTGTTGGCCGCCATGTCTCCCAGTCGGCGGTGGTAAGGATCTATAAACGCCACCACGCCGCCAAGAAACATAAGGGTCGGCAGCGTATCGAGCAGGCGCACCAGGTTGCGAATGGCAACAGCGGAGGTGGTCAGTCGGCCGCCGGAGGCATCCATGGTCCGGATTTTCATCGCCCGTTTGCCGGGCGTCTGGCCCGACCATAGCGATTCAAAAAAAATGAAATAACCCAGCATGGTGGCAAACACCGCCAGTAGAATTATCACGATGCCGAAGACGCTGGGGGCAAGCAAGCCGATCAGAATCACCACCAGCATAAATGCCGCCATGATCATTGCGTCAATCAGATAGGCCATGGCCCGCGTAAACAGGCCCGCCAACTGGTAACTCAAGGTCACTTGCTCAGGCGTAGTAAGCAGATATCGCGGCATAATACCCACCAGTAAACGTCGTCCGGTGCTTCCATCCCGTCGATTATCGGCGGAAACCGGGCACGCTTTTACTCAAGCCGGCGGTCACGGATCAACCAGCAGATTGGCGTTTGATCCGCTGAACTGCGGCCGGACATTGCCAGCCTCAGCCATTGATCCGGATCACCCGTGTTCCGCAGATCCTGTCATGCAGCGAGCGCTGCATGCGGGTGTCTACCAATGCCGCAATGCCGTCGGCCAGCGGCCATGCGCCAGCCAGAAACGATCCGACGAGAGCGATCTGGTAGTTTTTCATAACGGCTCCGAGAAGCAAAGCTGGAATAGCAAGAATATTGCCAAATAAGTACGCCACGGCCCGGGCAAAGGCCTGGGGTTTGGACACCGGCGTGCCATCCAGGTTGACGACGCGCAGGTTCCCAACCATTTTTCCCAGCGATTGCCCCTTCCATCCATGGAGCAAACCGAAATAAAGGATGGCGGCCGCCATCGCGATAGCCGACGCCACACTTTGGTTGAACAGCACCTGCGTATTGCCCATGGGCGTGCCAAACTGTACTCCGCATAAATACTTCAGGAGCATGCCGAACACGCCAAGTAGAATTCCGTCAACAAGAAAAATGCACCCGAAGCGCCGCCAGGCTCCCGGGCGGATCATGGCACCAGGGACGTCGGCCCCTGTGAGCAGGCGATCCAGCAGAACCTGCTTGCCTTCTGCGCTGACCAACTGCCCCTGAAACATGATCAACTCATCTTCGGGAAACCATTTTTTGGTGATGCTGCACTGAGCCATTCCCGGCCCCGGCCCTGCAGAACTGGAAGGCGAAGACATCGTGGACGGTCCGCGGTAGGGATTATCAGCCATGATCATTCTCCAACAAGCTTCAATGTATGTCAGGCGTTCAGGGCATCTCGATCAGTAAAGCCCACACGCGGCTCTTACGCAAATAATTATATTATTCCACCGCTGCAGTAAAGTAAAGAGTAATCGTTCACGGCCCTGCGTAACGTTTTACACGTAGCAACGGAAGTTCGGCCGGAGGTCCGTGGCCGCCAAACTACGCTTGTAGCTGAATTAAATGTCTCTGCCCTCTTTTTTTTGGGGGGGGGAGCAGGATTAAACGACATTTGGTACAATCAGCGGTGATGCCGACGGACGTTTGGGGCTGCCCTTAACTTTTGGTGCCTGCGTACAAGAATGCAGGAAACCGGCCGGCGCAGGATGAAACGAGGTATCAAAGGACCGGCGACGTAAAATGATCTTGTGGGGTGTATGCCAAGGCCCCAAGCCGAGGCCTGAGGCGGTACGGGGATTCTGCGGCAATTTTGCATTGCCAGATTGGTGGGATCGTGCGTTTGATTGAGCCAAAAACTTTTCCCGACTTGCTGGAATCCAGGGTGGTAAGCCGCAGCACAGCGGAAGAACATTACAAGTTGTACTTGTCGCATGTGAGAAAATGTGATGATCTCACCGAGCGTCTCACTCGAATTCAATGCACACGCAGCACTTGCCAGGCTACGGAAATCGCCAATCTCAAGGGTGATCTGACTTTCGTGCTTGCCGCCGTGCGAAACCACGAGATTTATTTTGATATTCTGGCGGCACAGGGTGCGCCGCCAACGGGTGCGCTTCTGGAGGCGATACGGGCCTGCTTTGGCAGTCTGGAAAATTATCTTGGAGACCTGCGCCAAACCGCCCGAACCTGCCGCGGCTGGACCTGGACCATGCTGGATGAATGTACCGGACGGCTGTGGAACCTGCCCAGCCAACAGATGGCAACCGGGCCGCTGTGGAAAGCCCGGCCCTTGCTGGCCCTGGATTTATTCGAGCACGCCTTCTTTTGTGATTACGGCCCGCGCCGGTTGGACTATATTGACGCCCTGATTGCCCACCTGAACTTCAAACCGGTTGAAGCCCGCTACTTAACCGCCGCAGGTTGAAGCACTGCCTGCGCTGCTTTCACCAAAGAGCTTGGCGGAACAAAGACCCAATTTTGCCGGCTGGCGGCAACATCGTAAACCGCCCGCCAGGTAGATCCTGATTTACTCTTCTTTGGGTTGCCGACCGGCGGCCACAGGTCCAACTGCGCCTGAATCAGAACCGGCTTTTGCGGACCGACCATATTCATCTGCATTTTTCCAACCGCCTTGGCGGCGGGCCTGGACGTATGTGAAATCGTCAGAGCAATGTGAATGACGCCGGAATTGACCTTGGGCGGCTCTACGCTGATCCAGCTTTTGGTGCGCAGATGGGCAAACTCCGCCGCCAGTTTGGCAATCTTTTGGGTTTCCGCAGGACTCACCGCGACCCCCAGGAGTTTACCCGGAATCCACCGGCCGTTATGTTGCGCAAAGACCGCCTGGTCCGCGGGATGGCGGCGACTGACCACAAGGGATTGAATGGATGCCGCGGAAATGGCGGCAACCCTTGGGCTTCTAAGCGCGGTGGCCTGCGGCAACACGCCCCCGAGTTTCCAGGAATGCACCAGATAAACGCTGGGCCAGGAGGGCCGTTTCATCGGCAACAAACCGCTTTTTTGCCGCTGTCCAATCAGGATATGGCAGGGATGAATACGGCCCGGAATTTGCAACTCCAGCGACGCCAGCGGCGGTTGCAGCCCCAGGCTGGATAAATCGACCTTGGAATCCAGAAACGAGGTGGCTCGCAGCTTGGACAAGGCCTTGGTCATCGCGGCGACGGCCTTGGATGAAACGGCCAGCAAAGGCCCACCGGCAAATTGCGTGGCTGTGGTTCCCATGAGCCAGCGGCCCTCGGCGGACTTCATCAGGTACAGACGGGGAAACAATGCGGCCGACATCTCCGGTGAAATAACCCCCGCCCCACGCCTCATGATGATGCGGCTGGCTTGGGAAACAGCGGCCCGGGTCAAGGCGTGATCGCGCAACTGACTTAATCTTTTCACCAGGTGCTTCATGGAAATTGTGTTGAGCACCGCCGTGCCCGGATCCTGATTGCTGCTGACATAAACATGGCCGTGCGTTAAATCGGTATAGCGGCCGAATTTCACCACCAAGGTGGGAACTTGCACCGCGGTCCTGATCACACCAGGCATGGTGGCAGGTGGCGCGGCGGGCGCGGCAAATTGGATCCGTGCGGTGGCCACCGGGCTGTTCAGACCGGCGGTGGCGGCGGGAACGCTGGAAAATCGGTGCGCGTGGAGGCTCTGGAGATTGCTTAACCAGTTGCTCACCGCCACCGGCCGGGCCGGGCAATGCACAGGCTGGGTAATGATCCATCGGCCCTGCAGTTTTTGCAGATGGATAAGCCCCGTGCCATGCCGAAGCGTAATCCCGGTGACCGCCTTGATATGAAAGCGGGTGAGGTTGCGATCGCGAAAACGGGCAATGGGCTGCGACAGCCGGGAAAACCATCCGGCATGAACCACATAGACCCAGTGTGGCTTACCCCTGGGCTGCACGTACAGCCGTCCGCTGACCAGCCGCCGTCCAATGTTGAGGGCGAATTTTTGGCCGGTGTTGTCGGTCAGTGTTACCACGGCGCGGGGCGGAGCGAGGCCCAAGGCTGAGAGGGAATGCGGGCCGGCGTGCTGGACCGCCAGGCGGTATTTGTATTTCAATTGGCGCAGCGTATCACCGATATCGCCGATCTTAAAGTCGCGGCCCCACACCGAAATGGGCTGAGCGATTTTCCAGTGTGTGCCGACGCGGACAAACTCCCGCGCGGGTTTGGCGGAAGGAACATACGTGATTTTGCCAATGGTAACCGGCGCGGGATTGAAAACCAGGCCGGTGATTTTTTTATGCCGAATCAGCGGGGCCCGGGTCGACATATAGATGACGATACCCGCCAGGACGACCAGAATCAGCAGTGCCGCAGTGGTCAAACGAAAATTCATGTGCAAGCTTCCTTTACCAACAGCCGAGGGGTAAAACCACGCACCCCCTGGTGCGGCCGGGTTTTACCGTGAATCCTGGATCTTTTAACTCCTGGCACCGTACTTTTTTCGCCGCGCGTTATACGCGCCGCCGCACCAGAAACACCACAAAACCCGCCACAATCACCAGGCAGGCCGGGCCAATGAAACTCCATAGCCGTACCATGGTTTCTTCGCCGGATCCCATGCGGGATATTCGGAGTGCCACCGTGGCCCGCGGGCTTACGGCAATCAGGTGCGCATCATGGGCGAGCCAATACATGGCATTGACAAAAAGTTCGGCATTGCCGGGATAATTGTAAACCCATCCCAATTGTCCGCCTGTCACATAAGGCTGGCCGCTTTCCAGGATCGAGTTGGACGCGAAAAGCACATTACCTATCGCCACGACTCGCGTATTTCCCTTTTGGGCCATCACCGCCAGGGGTAATGGCGCGGGTAAATCGGTCCCGGCCTGGAAAACCGCGCGGCCGGTATAACCAGATGGCTGTCCCCATATATCCGCACCGGCGGAGGTTTGGACAATGACTTTGGCCATGGTGCCTTTCGGCAGGTGGGCGAGTGGTTCCACCACGGTGGGTGCCAGCAGGAACTGATTGGGAGCCATCATTTGTCCGGCAAAGAGTGTGGCCAAAGACTCCAGCGGACGGCCAATGACTGTCTTGGGGAAACTGCTGACCTGCACTTCCGGCATGGCCACATAACCGTGGCGGGATGTCTGGGTCCGACGCACGATGCTGTAGGTCGGTCTGATGCGTATGCCATATCCGCCCAGCAGTCCCTTGAAGGGCAGTTTGCCGCCAAAGCTCATCATCAACTGCTCTGGAACGGATCCGAGCAGGAACAGGGCATTGCCGCCCTGAGTCAGGTGCTGGCGAATTTTGGATTCCAACTGCTTGTTGATCATGCCGGCCAGGTAGGATTCCTGGCCGGGCGGCGGCAATTCCACCACCACCCAGATCACGCCTTTGCCCATGGCCGGCGGTGGGCCGGTGGGGCCTTGCTGCGGATTTACCGGCGTGGGCGACCAATCAAACACCTTGAAATTGCTGCGTCTTAATTGCGCAGCAATGCGGCTGAACGGTCCGCCGGCGCTGATGAGATTGGTCGGACTGATGCTGACAAACACCACTTTGGTGCGGTGTTTTTGAATCATGCCCAACAGAGCCGAATTCACCGCCTGCTCCCCGTTGAATACATACCCAGGTCTCTGGCTGAGACCCGTGTTGCGCGGCTTAAAAAGCGAATAGCTCGGCAGCACCTTCAATTTTTTGGGCCCCATCACCAGCAGCGAATCCGGAGTTAATTCGTGCAAAATGGCCCCCGCACGCAGGGGTTTGATGGCCGTGACTTTTTGGCGATAGGCGTTTAATAAGGCAATTTCCTTCTGGTAGGCAGCCGTGCGATGTTTCAGATAGGCGGTAATCACGCGGCCCGGCTGAACATGGGTGGCTTGCTCCAGAGCATCAGGCTTGCTGAGAGCCACAAGATTCGAGGCCAACATTTTGGCGGTGGCGGCAAGCTCTTTGGATATCCGCGGCCAATCAGGCAGTGTTGAATGCAACGCCTTTTGGGCATGGCGCTGGGTGCGGGCGATCAACCGGGGCAAGCTGCCGTCAAATACCGATTGCACGGATAACGCCACCTGCTGTTGCCTGCCTGTAAGCCCCGGATGTTGCGCCAGGCGGCCCCATTCGGCGGCCTCGGCGGCCAGAAATTTCCTGATTTGTACGGCCAATCCGGCGAATTGACGGGCGGCGGCCTGATAAGGTAAAAATTCGCCCTTGAACCTGGCGCGAATTTTCTTTTCCAGGGCCTTGCGGCCGTTGGTGGTCTTGAACTGCCGCACGTAACTGGAATTGCGGCTGTATTCCTTGATGAGCTGCTGGACCTTGCGACCCTGCAAAAATTCAGTGATGCCGGACCGGCCTTGTGGCTGTCCCTGCGGATATAAATTGACCAGGTAGATGCGTTTTTTCTGCTGGTCCACGATGGACAGAAGTTTTTTGGTCCGCGGAGAAAGCGAATAAATTCCACCGGTGGTCAGGTCTTTACGGTAGTTAAACCGCACCGAAAGCCAATCCAGGCAAACAACCACAGCCAGGACAATGATGATTAAAAGGGCCGTGTTGACACCATATAACCAGCGGCGCTTGCCGGAGGCATTGACCTCGGCGGTGCCGACAGGCACGCCGCTCTGCGGGGCTGCTGTCGAAATCTCTTCCTTATTTTCTGCTGCCATGATCTCGTTTTACTCCTGATCGTCGCCTGCCGTTGCGGATTGTTACCTCCAACGCCTGCTTTCCAGTACCACGTAGGTCAAAAACAAAAACAAACCCGTGCCGGTTAAAAAATAAACAATATTCTGCGTGTCCACCACGCCCCGGGCGAAATTGGCCATGTGCGGTTCAATGGCCATATAACCCAGCACATGGCGGATCTGGGTGGCCGCAAACCAGGCCGTGGGAACTAACTGCCGTACAAAGCCCACCAGAATGCCCAATGTCACCAGGGTTACGCAGGTGCTCATGGCGGCGAGAATCTGGTGTTCGGAAAGGGCGGAGAAAAATACGCCGATGGCCACCATCATGGAACCCATGAGCAGCAGGCCTAGATAACTGGTGAAGATGGGGTGAAAATCGGGCCGGCCAAACGCCACCAGGGTCAGCACGAATACCACGCTGGAGGCAATGACCACACAATAAAAGCCCATCGCCCCAAGAAACTTGCCCAAAATGATTTCCAGTTCCGCCAGCGGGCTGGTGCGCAGAACTTCAATGCGCCCGGAACGATATTCTTCCGACAGCAGCGACATGGTGATAAACGGCACAATGAAGATCAGGATTAAATGATTCCATTCAAACATAGGCTGGGGGTTGGCCAGCTCGCCGGGAATAAACACCAGCATCGAAAATAACAGTCCCACAAAAAGCAGGTACAAGACGAGCACAATGTAGGCCACGGGCGAATAGAACAGGCTTTTAAGTTCGCGTCCCGCCACCGCTATGATTCTCGACATAAACAGCTACTCCATAGATTTAATTTCCGGGGGACCAACTCGCGCCGGGTTGCCCGGCGGCGGATTTGGAATTCCCGGCTGCACGTGGCCAGGCCATCAGGCCGCGGCCTGACTGGTTCCCGGATCGGTAATCTGGACGAAGTATTCTTCCAGCGTGGCTCCGCCGACCCGCATTTCACGCAAGGCCCAGCCCCGCTGCACCACCAATGCGGCAATTTGTTCGCGCAGTTGGGCATCCAACCGCCCCATCACCGCCAGCGATTGCACCGGCCCATCCGTGAGAACCTGCACCTTTTCCACGCCGGGCAGGGCTTTGACGGCGCTAAGCACCTGATCCGACGGACCGCGCACTTCCACCAGCAATCGGGCTCCAGCGGCACCCGCGCGGGCGCATTGCTGCTTGAGTTCATCGGGTGTACCTTGGGCCAGAATTTTGCCGCGGCCAATAATGATCACTCGCTGACAGACCAGTTCCACCTCCGAGAGAATATGCGTGGAAAGCAGCACGGTATGCCGGCCCGCCAATTCCGCGATCAGTTTCCGGGCTTCGCGGATTTGGGATGGATCCAGCCCGACGGTGGGTTCGTCGAGCACCAGCACCGGTGGATTGTGCAGCAGGGCATCGGCAATGCCCAGCCGTTGGCGATAACCCTTGGATAACTTTCCCACCAGCCAGCGCAGGCGATCGGTAAGCCAACAGCGCTGGGCCACGTCCGCGATGCGTTGCCTGCGGGCGGTGCGATTTATGCCACGCAGTTTGCCGCGGTAATCCAGATATTCCTCCACCCGCATTTCCGGATACAGAGGCGTATTTTCCGGCAAATAGCCGATGTTCTGGCGAACTTGCAGCGACTGGCCAAAGACATCAAAGCCGGCCACGCGGGCCTGTCCGCTCGACGGCGGCATGTAACATGTCAGCATGCGAATGGTCGTGGTTTTGCCGGCCCCATTCGGCCCTAAAAAACCGACCACACTGCCCCTGGCCACTTCAAAACTGATATTATCCACCGCCCGAAATCGACCATAGTCCTTGGTCAGCCGCTGCACCACAATTTCCGCCGCATGTTGCATTGCTGCATTGCTCCATTGATTTCCAAGACCAAAACCACCGCACCGCCGGCCAACGCTCTATGAGTCAAGGCCGGTCTGCCCCGTACTCGAAGCCGGGCCTTTTCTCTTACCGGTCTTAGTACGAATTGTCAACCAAAAGGTTTGGCCCGTGCCACGTGACCCAGGGGCCGCCCAGATACCCCGGCAACCACCGGATTTCGCCCGATTGGGGCACGCGCGGACGTGCGCTGCGCGGCTTACCGGCCACACGTCATGGCCTGGAGATTTTCCAGCAGTTGGCAAGCTTCTTCGCGGCTGCCGGCCACCACTTCCAGCACGGCTCGCGCCGTGGGCACTTGGTCGATCAGCCATTGCACCTCGGCCATGGTACTTATGTCATTCCATTGCTGGGTGTGCGCGGCAAAGTGCCGGTAGACCTGCTGCCGCTGGTCCACGGGCCGAACTAAATTCAGGAGCCGTAGATTCGGAATCTTGAGCAGGTTATCCCATTGATGGCGGGAATGAGCGCAGCAATGGATGCCGATGCCTCCGAAATGCGAAGAGAGCGTGGCCAGTTCCGGCAGAAACAAGTCAATAAATAATTCCGGGCTGACCACCCCGATTTCATCTTCGGAAAGCGTGAGTCCGCGCGGCATCAAGTAATCAGGATAGTGGGCTACGTGCTGCCGGCCATATCGCGAAAACCACTCATCCAGAAAGGCGGTGAGCAATTCCAGCACTTTGGCGGACAATTCACGGACCGCTGCCGGTGCCTCCAGGAGGGCGGGATAAAAATCGTTTTTGTCCCAGATCAATGCGGCGATATCCATCGGACTCTGCACATCGACGGTTCGAACCAGAGCCTGGGGGCCTGCGCGGCGACGCAGTTCGTCGGCAAACTTAAACTGCCGGGCCAATACGGGCGCGTCGAGCGTGGGTACCTTGATCCGACTGACTTCGGCGGCACTGTGAATAACAGGCCGGGCGAAGGGCATATCATTGTCCGGGTAGTGTACCGGGCAACCGAAAGCCTGGGCGAAAAGTTCCGTTCCACCGAGACAGTCCAGGTACGCCAGACTGTCATCGGCCAGCCATGACATCCGTTCAAGCCCCTGGAGATAATTGTTCCAGGCCCATTCCAGGCGGGCGGCGTCATTTTCCGGCCGCGGCAAGGGCTTTTGACGCGGCTGATCGGCATAGCGCACCATAAACACATACGGCACTTCGGCCGCACCCGACATGAATTTCTGCCAGCGGCCCACGCGCGCCGCCGACCCATGGATTGATGATGGGGCCATGAGCTTGAACTCCGGAAAGATGCCGCCGCCCCCGTATTATAACCAGATCCGACCCGAACATTATCGAGCGGCATCTATAGGTCTTGACTCTGGCCATAGTGCGCCTAGGATTATGCGGTAAGGCATATGACGGGCATATGTCTTGGAAGAGGCCGGATATGAAAACCCTGATTGCCGTACCTGTGTTTAACGAGCAAAAATATGTTGCGCGCGTGCTCGATCGTATTCTCACCCACGCTTCGGATGTGCTGGTGGTGGATGACGGTTCCACCGACGGCACGCCGGCAATTTTAGCCGGTCGGCGGGATATCATCGTGCATACACATCCGCAAAATCTTGGCTACGGCGAAAGTATCATCGATGCTTTCGATTATGCCGCCCGTCACCGGTACGATTGGGTGATCACCATGGATTGCGACGAGCAGCATGAGCCGGAACGCATCGTGGATTTTCTTGCCGCCATTGCCGCGGATGATGCCGACATCATCAGCGGCTCCCGTTATTTGCGCCAGGACTGGGGGACCACGGCGGCACCCGCGGACCGGCGCACCATCAATCAAATTGTGACCGCCATGATCGAGCGCCACCTGGGTCTTTCGCTCACCGACAGTTTTTGCGGCTTTAAGGCTCATCGCGTGGCGGCTATGGAGCGGCTGCACCTGACGGTGCGCGGTTATGCGTTTCCCATGCAATTGTGGGTACAGGCGCAGCGGGCCGGTCTGCGTATTGTCGAATTGCCGGTGGCCCTGATCTACAATGATCCTACCCGCCATTTCGGAGGTTTATTGGACAACCCCGATGCTCGCCTGCGCCACTATCAAGATGTATTTTTTGCCGAACTGAAACTGGGGGCAGCCATGCCGATTGCGGCGGCCAGGTAAATCGCGGATCGGCGGCACCAGGCCCATTGCCACCGCGTGGCCGGCCGTCCAGGCAACTTGTGCTATTCTCTTTTACCCCGCAGCGTGTATAGTCCATCGTGCATGAAAAAAACCATCGATTCATCTGCGGATTTTTTCCCCTCGACCGACGGGTACATCCGGCCGCGACACGACCATATTCTTACGCCGCGCCGGCATGGTACGGTGCTTGTTGAACCGCCGGCGGTCACTTTAGCCGCGGCGCTGGCGGCACGGCCTGTTCTGAAAGCCATGCCACTGACCAGTTCCGATTTTCGCCGCCAAGCCAGGCAGGATTTACTGGCCAGTATTCAGGAGCACGCTTTAGCAATTGGGATTGCCGGCCCGGCCGAGGACATTCTCACCCGCCCGTGGGTCATCACCGGTCACCAGGTGGAATTTTATCATGCCGGTGTGTGGGCGAAGGTCATCGCGGCTGATTATCTGGCACAGGCGGCAAACGCGGTGGCGATTGATCTGCTGGTGGATCATGATGTTTTGGCCCACCTCGGCCTGGAGGTGCCGGTGATGGACAGCGGACATCTGGCCAGGCGGCGGATCACCTGGGATGATCATTCGCCATCTGTGGCCGCTGAATTTATCGCCGCACCCACCACGCCCCAGCGGAAACGCTGGATTGATGCAATCAACGCCGCCTCGCTGGTAAAAAGCGATGCCTGGAAAGATTTCGCAGCCCGGTTGTCTGCCGGAAGGGTTCAAGATTACGTGGGGTGGTTGAGCGTGGCCCGTTTCGGCTTTGAAGCGGCGCTGGGCCTTAACGTATGGCACGCCCCATGCAGCCGACTTTGCCAAAAACCGGCGTGGTTGGGATTTGTGACCGCCTGGATCGCCCAGGCCGAGGCCTGGACCGCACAGTACAATGCGGCCCTCCACCGTTACCGTGAGGCCCAACATATTCGCAACGCCGCACAACCCATGCCCGATCTGGTTTTATCCGCCCAGACATTGGAATTGCCATTTTGGATCTATGGTCCGGGCCAGCCGCGCAGCCGCTTGATAATTTCCCGCGGCCCTGAGCCGTCACTGATGACGCCTGCCGGACCGATCGCCCTGCCAGTCATGCGCGATGCAGATTGTTACCAGCAAGGCCAAGCTCTGAGCCAATTCCTGGCCCGGCATAATCTGGCCATTCGCCCCCGGGCGCTTACGCTTACCATGTTTGCCCGCCTGGCCCTGGCCAATCTGTTTATCCACGGCATTGGTGGAGCAATTTACGATCAGATTACCGATCATTTAATGGAATCTTTTTTCGGAATAGTGCCACCGTATGGTTGTGTATCGGCGGGTTGGTTGCTGGATTTGCCGGGCCGGGACGAAAGCCCGGTATCCATCGCCGAGTTGCGATGGCAACACCATCACCTGCAGCATAATCCGGAACTGGCGTTGCCGCGCGAGCATGAGCCGGACCCCGCCGTGACGGGCTTGCTCCATGCTCGGCGCGAAAAAATCCGCATTATTCGAGATTCCCTTCAGGCGGATCGCAGCGCGGGCCGCGGATGTCGCGACGGTGTGGCAGCGCGTCGGGGCTGGTTTCGCGAATTGCATCAGATCAATCAACAGCTTCTTCCCCGCACCCAACCCACGCTGAACCAAATTGAGCAACAGTTGGCCTACCTGCGTTTACACGCCGTCGAACTCACCGCCGCGAAATGGCGGGAATACTTTTTTGCCCTGCACCCCCTGTCCTCTCTGCACGCGTTAATCCGGTCCCTTCGCGAAAATCGCCCTGGACCATGACCTGGAACGTCAATATCTTGCGCCAACGGGCCGGACGACCACCGACGCCCGCTGGCCACGACAACTAAAGCCTCGCCGGCTACGGGGCAAAGTGGCTTTGGAATCGGGATTGGGCGGCCCCCACAACATTTGGCCGCACCCCCTTAACCGGCAGGCAGAAAGAATTGCTCCCGTGCCAAAGATACCTCATAATAGGGATGTTGTGTGCGTAGGGCGGAATATGGATGGAGATACACAAAAATCTGTTGCTGCAACTATCCCCGACCTCGACGAGTTACCCCAGGGGCCAGGGCACCGCTGGGCTTCTCACCTGAGAAAAACCCTGGACTGGGCCATGGAACCCTTAGCTCTGGCGGAAGACGATCGGGTTCTGGATGTACCGTGCGGCCACGGAGAATTTATCGATCGGATGTTCAACCGCTGGCCAACCGTGGAAATCGTTGGCATTGATGAGTACCTGCCGCGGCTGATCCGGGCGGCGGCGAGGAATTTTGGCAGCGGTGTTTATCTGATTCAGGCGGCCACGGGCCGCCTGCCACTGGAATCCAGAAGTCTTGATGCCGCGGTTTGCACCGCCGCCTTACACTGCGTATCACAGCCGGACGGCATGCTCGGAGAAATGCACCGCGTCCTCAAGCCCGGTGGTATTTTGCTGTTGATGGATTGGTGCCATGACTATCCGATGCAGCGGAGCCGCGAATTGGCCCGGCAACTGGCGCTGCGGCCGCTGGTCGGGCTGCACTCCATCAAGGGATGCGCTGCACTCATCACCAAGGCCGGTTTTGCCGTGACGCTGGCAGAGCAGGCGCGGCTGAGTTGGCGATGGGGAATGATGCGATTCTTATGCCGCCGCCGGTAATCGCCAACGGCCGAAAGGCTGTTGATCGCGTGTTGGTTCGGATCAAATCCGCCGGGCAATGGCCTGCCGGATGGGTGTCACAATCGGGCCTATCAGCCGTTCTTCCACCAGCGGAATGCCGATTTCCACCAGATGCCGGTGCAGGTCATGAAGATCGCGGCCGGGACTTTGCCCGGGCCATTGGCGCAAAACTCCGATGACCGCCAGCGGCTCTTCGACAAATTGCCCGGTTCTTATTTGCGGTACCGTCGTGCGCGGCTGTACGGCAATGCGAAATTGCGTGCGGGTGTCGGAGGAAATACTTACCGCAACACTCACACCAAACCCAATGGCCTTGGAATCGGGGACCACAAGCAACTGGCCCAGCGTGGTGTCGCCAAACAACGCCTCCGCGATGATTTCGTGGTGGTTCACCTTGCAGCGGAATTCGAAACCCCACGCAAGTTCCAAATATTCCATATCAATGGGAGAAATCGACAGGTAATAGGGAGCAGCTTCAAGCACAGCGTTGCTGAAGTTGTAGCCCGCCTGCGGGTCCGGCGGGCCGACATACCCGCTGGCCAGGACATTGGTTCCCTTGGACAGCCAGCGGTACGTACCGGCGTCCGAGTCTTCCCGCAACATGGGGTCGCCTTCACGATCGCGCTGTATAAAATGCGTCAACCCGGGGAAAGTTTTCTGCATCCGCTCAAAAAATGACACCAGCGTGCCTCGGTCCGAGGGCATCTTCAGTCCGGTACCAAGAATGGTGTTGGTATAAAATGTATCGCAGTGCGAATTGTACGATTCGATCATAACCGGCGTCGCCTTTACTTGCGGCCAACCTCTACCAACCAACTTCTTTACTTGACCATGCGGGCATGGTTGGGCCAGGGGGCACGACAACGCGTACGCCCCAACATCAGTCCATTGTCCAAGTTCTCAGGGCATTTGTCGAGAGGCATAGGTGTGATGCATGGACCGGGGTGATTGGCGCAGCGCGAAAACACGCCGGATCACCCCATGCGAGGATTATTTTACCGACCCAGGTTAAAACCTGCCTATAATCCTGGCAGGGCGGCAAACAGGACACGCAAAAGGCACGGGGGCTGGGGCGAGAGCGGTCGCTGGCCATTGAGGCGGCGCGGTCGCGGTGGCGACCAAGCCTGGATATCACTTTTGAAGGAGAAAACCGATGGAGATAAAACGCAATGGTTCACAGCACTCAGTGAAAGGACCGGCAGACTGGTTTACTGGAGCGGTGCGGATTGATCCTCTTTTTCAGTCCGAGCTCCCCGCTCGGGCAGCCGGTGCATGCGTGACATTTGAACCCGGGGCACGCACGGCGTGGCACACACATCCGCTGGGTCAGACCCTGGTGGTAACAGCCGGTTGCGGTTGGGTACAACGTGAGGGAGGAACGATCGAAGAGATTCGACCAGGCGATGTGATCTGGTTTGCTCCGGGTGAAAAACACTGGCACGGTGCTACGGCCACAACGGCGATGACGCACATCGCCATTCAGGAAAAACACGATGGCCAGATGGTAAACTGGCTGGAAAAGGTCAGTGAGGAGCAATACCTGGGGCAAAAAACAAAATAACCTGCAGTGCCACGCGCAAATGAGACTGTATCTGCAGATCAGGCCGGCCTGTGGAAACATGGAAGGAAGAGCATCTTCTCCAAAAGGTCCGGCTTATGCCCGGATGCTGGCACCGGAGCCGGAGGATTCACGTACGATCAGTTCACCACTAAGCTGCACGTGCATAGGAGGCAGATCCGGTTCGGCCAGGCGCTGGAGCATAATCTGGTAGGCCGCGGCACCGATTCCGGCGGCGGGCTGGCGTACGGTGGTCAGCGGTACAGATAAATGCGCCGCCATGGGCAGATCATCAAAGCTGCCGATACGCAGATTCTGGGGAGTTTTGATCCCCGCCTGCAAGGCGAAACGCATGACCGAAGCAGCGCGAAAATCACTGAGCACCAACACCGCCTCCGGCTTTCGCCGCCGTAAGGTCGGAATCACAAATTCCTCGCTGTGCAGGTTGCCGTATTGGACCGCGGTGGGATCGGATGGCAGGCCGTGGTCGGCCAAGGCCTGTAGATATCCGCTGACCCGTGCCTGCTGGGTGGGATGGCGCGCGGCGTTCCCCAGGAAGTCTATCTTGCGGCAGCCCAGACCGATAAAGTGGGATGCCAGCGTGTAGCCCGCGCTGAAGTTATCGATTCCGACCAGATCAAACTGGCTGCGTTGCGGATAACGAATGATATCGCTGTCGATCAACACCACGGCAATGCCCGCAGCCTTCAGGTCTTCCGCGATGGCGGCGGTGGCGGAAATATATTGCCCCGGCAGAATATTCTGCGGCATGAGAAAAGTGCCGGCCACTTGGCGTTGGATGAATTGCGTGGCGATTTCCCGATAACGGATGCCTAAATTAGGCTCATTGGGATCATCACCCCAGGAAGGGTCGCGCAGCAACAGGGCGTTTTGGTCCATACCGGCGCGGTGGGCCAATTCGTGGCCGACAAATCCAAAAAGTGATTCCACCTGCTGTTGGCGCCCCAACATCAAAAGAATGGCACCGAAAGTGAAGGTGCGCGGCGGCGGTACGGCCAGCACCACCGATCCGGCTTTGCCGTTGCGCCGCAGCAGGCCCTCGTCAACCAGGCGATGGATGGCACCGGTGACGGTCGGACGGGACATCTTAAACTGCGTGCTTAATTCCCGCTCGGTGGGAATGCGCTCTCCGACACCATACTTGCCGGTTGCAATACTGCGGCGCAGGTAATTATAAATCTGATTGGCTTTTTTAGGGCTTTTCAAAGTCGATCTCCAAAGATGCGCCGAACGGCAATAAAGCTCCCGGAGCAAAGCTCCTGCCGCCATCGCGTGTTAGCCTATGCACTTTAGAATACCTTGTCCGGGCGTGATGGTAAACCGGCAGCATGGTGATCAACAAAGCCGGCGATGGAACTAAGTGCCAGGTGATTGGCGGCGAATGGGCGGATTGCGGCGATGTGCAGGCCTGCGGCCAGCCGGGCGGCGGGCGATTTTGGACGGCAATGTTTCAACCGGGCGTTGCGTGCGGATGGCTTTGGCATCCGGCAAAGCTGGCCCAGCACGTAGTGGATGGGCGGCGCGGGCCTTGATCATCTGCCTGCTGATATCCGCCGGCAGTGGAGAAACAAATTCCATCTCCCTGCCGGTGCGCGGATGCCGGAAAATAAGATGCCCGGCGTGCAGGGCCAGCCGTGGTGATGCACCTGGCATCGCGGGATATTGATCGTGACCGTAAAGGGGATCCCCCACCACGGGATGACCAGCCGCGCTAAACTGTACGCGAATCTGATGTTTGCGGCCGGTAAAAAGTCGACATTCCACCTGGCTGATGGGAACCATCGGTGTGGCGGCGCTGATGAGACGATAATCCAGAATGGCCGGTTGGCCGCGATCCGCCGGGCAGGGCCTGACGATGCGATCGGGACCCTCGATCAGGTTGCCGGTAAGACGGCCCTGAGCGGGGGCGGGGCAACCATGCACCAATACGTGATATTCACGGGTGATGGAATGATCGCGGAATTGAGCCTTGAGGTGGTGGAACGCCTTGATGCCGCGTGCAAATACCAGCAGGCCCGAAGCGTGTTGATCCAGGCGGTGCACCAGAAAAATTTTGTTTTTGCCATTATTGCGCGACACATGACAATTGAGGATGGCCAGGACGGTAGGCCTGGTTTCGCGGTCGTGGGTCGCGGTCAGCAGGCCGGGAGGCTTATCCACAACAATGACATCGGCATCCTGGTGGATGATTTTCAAACCCGCGGGCAGTTGGGTTGGGCGCACGCGGGCATCGGCGATCGTCACGCGGTCGGTGGCTAGGACCGGTTGTTTCAGGGAGCGGGCGGGCTGGTCGTTGACCAGGACTCGCCCCTGCGAAAAAAAATGCCGCAGGGTGGTGCGGTGGGCATTGGGGTGGCAGGCCACCAGAGCGTCCATGACGGTGGCAGCTCCGGGAGGTGGACCGGCAACACGGGTTTTATTTATGTTATTCATTAATATACATATGTTAATTTAATTTATTTTACCTGTCAGGTGATCTTGCCGACGATGCGGTCAAATTCATCCAGGTTAAAGTATTGGATGACAATTTTGCCGGCCCCCTTGCGGCGGGCGGGAAAAATACGCAGTTTTGTGCCCAGTTTTCGCGATAATTCCTGTTCCATTTCGACGATGTGGGCACTTTTCACGGTACGATCGTGGGCCGCAACGGAAATTGATCCAATAATATCCGCCGATGGACCCAGCACCAGGTCTTCAAGTTTCCGAACGCTTAAGCCCTGCTCCACGATTGTTTTTGCCAATGAATTTTGACGCTCAGGATCATCGATGCCCGCCAGAATTTTGGCATGGCCGAACGCGATTTGCCCGGTGGCGACAAAGCCTTGAACTTCCTTTGGCAAGTCCAGCAGACGCAGATAGTTTGAAATGTTGGTGCGTTCTTCACCCAGACGCTGCGCAGCTTGGGCATGCGTGAGGTTAAAGCGATCCAGGTATGTTTTGTAGGCTTTGGCCCGTTCCAGTGGGTTCAGGTCCTGTCGCTGGACGTTTTCGATGATGGCCCATTCAGCCTGGGTTTCCTCCGTGGTATCCGACCTTATAATGGCAGGTATGGTGGTAAGGCCTGCGGCTCTTGCGGCGGCCGTGCGACGGTGGCCGGCCACCAATTGGTACCGATTGGCAACAGGCCGTAATAGTACAGGTTGAAGAATTCCGCTGACTTTGATGGATGCAGTCAATTCGACCAGAGCCGCCGCGTCGATGTTTTCACGTGGCTGGTGCGGATTATCATCAATAAGATCGAGCAGTACTTGTGCCGGTCCCTGATGGATGGTGTCGGCGGCGGACGGATGTTGAGAATCTGGCCCGGAGGTAACATCTGAAGGGGATAAATTTTCTGGAGGTTTGGCAACACGGGCGGACCCGGAGCTCATGAGGGCGGACAATCCGCGACCAAGCCGTGGTTTGGGATTGGACATAACATATTTTCCTTGCTAACGAGAATGTTCCACGTGGAACACTTGTAACAGTTAAAAATGAGACTGTCAAGGAGGTTCATGTGCGCCTTGCCGGGTGCATCAGGCCAACCAATCGTGATGGATTGGCTGCTGGCATACAGCGAGCGCAGCGCCATGCTTGACGATAACAATTCGCTTGCGCCGACCATCAGTGCTTTTCAACTCTACGCTCTTGGGGACGACCTCCACGTGCCAATCGGTAACAAGAGAATGTTCCACGTGGAACATGATCCACGGTCCGGTAAATCTTACGTCCGATAGCGAGTGACTCCCCGCATCGCTTAAGAATTGGTGATCCACACCCGAACCAATCTCCCCGTGATGTTCCAACCCTCAGACTGATAGATGCGCAGGGCGGATTCATTGTTAACATCCACCTGCAATACGGGTGTTTTTTTGTCCATGCGGATTCGGCACGCCAGGTCACTGACCAATTCACGTCCAAACCCGTGCCGCCGAAATTCCGGGAATGTATACACCCCGCCAATTTCCACCATGTTGGCCAATTCCAAATCAAATTTGGCTATGGCCACAATCTGATTGTCATGCTCACAAACATACACCTTGCCGCTTTCGATCCATGCGTCCACGTCCGCATCGAAAAGTATCCCACGTTCCTCTTTGTACATTTTTCGCCAGCGGTTTAGCATATGCTCATCGCCATCTCGCGCCTTGCGAACTCGCGAGGATAGGGTCGCAGCGATGGCCTGTCCCAGTTGCATCATCACATTGGTTACCATTTTGGCGGGAGCCTTGCGGTGCGCGGCCACCAAAAGCGCCGGGAGCATGGCTTGCACACCTTGTTCCTCTCCCGTGATGAACTGCAGTGGGACTGATTCCCCATTGACGGCGGATGATTTATCTGGAGGCTCAACCGGCGGTTGCGCTGGTGCTGAAGATAAATTGTGCGGCGGGTCTTCCTGCCATTGGTTAATGTAGGCGGCTAAGAGATCGGAGGCTACATGATCTGACGCAAAGACATCGGCACGCTTGGCTTTGGGCACAAACAGCATGGCTCCAGACGCCGATAGAATTTGTGGTCCGTCTGGAATCACCGGAGAATTTTCCGGGGCTTGGTCGGGCGGTTTCCACACGATCACCAGATGCAGATCGCCACGGGCCAGCGGGGGCGTTTGACTCAGGCGATCCCAGAAATGCGCAATCATGTCCATCACGCCACCGCCCTGGCGACGCAAAAAATCCGCCGCCAGGCCAGCCTTGTCCACGCCAATTCGGGTGCATCGGAGTGTGGTATTCACCAGCAACTTGTTCAACGTGATGGATCTCCATGGAGGCGACTTTCGACCACAGCACGGCTGCGCCGCAGTGTAGTACGTATACAATTTTCTTTTATATTATTATATATACATTTCATATATTATTACATGATTTCCGCGCCGGCCGCATCCTGAACCCTGGCCTATTTTACCAATCCTGTTGGAGTGTAAAAGCCTTCGAAAAAATTCCGCCGTGGCAAGGCCGCTCCCCAGGAGCTGCTCTGCCCAATGTTTACCTTCATCACGCCGCAAATCATGTTGGGTTGATCCATGCATACCACGCGACACGCGACTTCAGGTACAGGCCCAAACACAAATGTCGCCGGCCTTTCGGCCAAGGGTGCCGCATCTGCGGTTTCACCTGCTCAACCGACTTTGTTCCAGCCTCAAAACAACCGCATTGAACTCTGCAGGATACCCCAGTTAATTGCGACTTCATCTCATTTGACGGTCATGTCCATCTCTCATAGGCTCAGAACCATGCTTGGCAATCCACGCCTGCGGCGAAGCGTGGATTGCTTGCAAAATTACCGCCGCACGGAGTCATATCCATGCCGGCCCAGAACAACTTTCCATCCGACGCTTCCCATACCGAATTCTTGCCGGCACGCGATGGCATACCCTTGCAGGCCATGGGTCCCAAAATAAAGTGGGTGGTGTATGGCCTTGTATTGGCCGTTGGGGCGGCAATTCTCGGTATGTTGGTCTGGCAGGGAATTACCGCCGCCGGCAACCCGCCCGATCCCAACGACCACGCCTCCAAAAATATCAGTCACACCGCCGTCATGGTCAACGCCGGCATTCTGGTATTTCGCGAAGGGCTGGAAGCCATTTTGGTGCTCGCCGCCCTTACCGCCAGTCTGGCCCGCACCGATCGTCATTATTGGAAGCCGGTGGCCCTTGGCTCAGGCATTTCCTTCCTGGCCACGGTGGTTACTTTTTTTGTGGCGGTGGCCATTTTGGCCGACATCAATGCCAACAACAACGCCAGCATGCTCAATGTACAAGCCGGCACCGGGCTGCTGGCGGTGGCGGTGCTGATGGTGATTATGAACTGGTTTTTTCACAAAATCTATTGGACCGGCTGGATTACCCATCACCATAATCGCAAACGCCATCTGCTGGAAACATCCGACAACAGCAAATCCGCCGTGTATTGGGGGCTGGTCACCATCGGTTTTACCTCGGTTTATCGGGAAGGTTTTGAAGTGGTGATCATGTTGCAATCCTGGCGGTTGCTGGCGGGGCCAAGCGTGGTGCTCGCCGGAGCCGGCATTGGATTGGCGCTGACGTTGATGGTGGCGTTTCTGACTTTTGCCGGGCATTACCGGCTGCCTTATCGCAAAATGTTGATTCTCACCGGCGTGATGATCGGAGCGGTGTTGCTGGTGATGGTGGGCGAGAACGTGCAGGAAATGCAGCAGGCCAACTGGCTGCCCACGCACAATTTACCCATCAATTTTCCCGGCTGGGTGGAAAACTGGTTCGCCACCTTCCCCACATGGGAAGGACTGATCGGCCAAATGCTGGCGCTATTGTTTGTTGCCGGTACGTATTTGGGGGCCCAGTATTTCCGCGTGTGGTATCCCGCACGGCTGCGCCGGGCCGCTGCGGCCGAAGCACCAGGCGGATGACGCCCGCGCATCCATCACGGACCTCAAGTGTTCCGGTACGGCCGCCTTCCTTTAGGTTTAACAGGTTCGAGATTTTCGCCGGCTGGTGAAATGTCCATTTGCCCGGCCGTGAGTTGAGGGTTGGGCGGCGGTGGAAGCGTGTTGCCCGGCCGCTCCCGCAATTTATTGCCGCACCCAGGTTCGAGCCCCTGGCGGAATTTACTTGCGGTTTATCCGGGCCACGGTTTAGAATCTCTGGAACCTGGTTGGATTTGGGTTGGTGAAATGCGCGAAGTGAAGAAGTGAAAATGGAAGCGGACTTTTCTCACCGGCGCATGCTGGGCTTGCTGGCGCTGGCCACTTTGCTGCTTTTGGCCGGCTGCGGCACACGGATTCGCGATGTCACGGCCAACCCACGCTACAAGACGGCTTTTCAACCAGGCAGCGTCTACGTGCTGCGCCAATCCGCGCTGCTGGAGGCCTGGAATCATCCCACCCGTTACGCTTTAATTTCCAACTCGGCGGCCAATTTGCGCACTCCGCCGTCCGAATGCGGACCCTGGATTTACTACACGTATGATCACCACCGCGACGACGACGACGGCCAAAACGTCCAGCAGTGCCCCCCGGTTTCGCTGGCCCAGCTACAGGCGGCGGAATTAAAGTCCAATCATGATGCATTTCCCCATCGCCACAGGGAATATCGCCCGATAAATCCATTTCACACGTATCACCGTCGGCAAAATCCATGGATCCGCACCGTCTGCCCGTCCGGCACCCAGGTGCGCATTGTCGCTGTTGACCTGGTCACCAAAGGAAGCCGGCAACAACTGCAGCCGCGCGGCATCCTGCTGACCGGTCCACTGGCCGGCCTGCACGTGTGGCTGGGGGAAATCAGTTACGTCAATCCGTTTACCCATTTATTGCAGGCAGACCCCATGTATCTGGGGGCAACAAAGTCAGTGCCATAGGGGACCGGGCTAAATAACTTCACACTTTCTGGCCGGCTCTTTTGTCCGCCACTCGCACTCAACCGGCCACTACGTGCGAACCGCAACCGCCCGCGAATCCGCATCCGGCAAGCCGGCCGGGGGCGCGGGCGGGCCGCGGCGATGCCATCGCGATTTGAGCCAGGTTTGACATTCCTCCAGGTATACGTAAAACACCGGCGTTACCAGCAGGGTTAAAAACTGGGAGAAGAGCAAACCTCCCACCACCGCCAGGCCCAGCGGACGGCGCGTTTCGGAATCCGCTCCAACCCCGATGGCGATTGGCAGCGTGCCGAGCAAGGCCGCCATCGTGGTCATCATAATAGGCCGAAACCGCACGCTGCATGCCCGGTAAATCGCCTCCACGGGACTGGCCCCTTTTTCACGTTCCACAATGGCGAAATCCACCATCATAATGCCGTTCTTTTTCACCAGGCCAATCAGCATAATCACGCCGACAAATGCGTACAGATCCAGAATGTTTCCGAAAATCATCAGGGTCAACAAGGCTCCCAGGCCCGCGAAGGGCAGGGCGGTCAAAATCGTAATCGGATGAATAAAGCTTTCATACAAAATGCCCAGAACAATGTAAATCACGACCACGGCCACCAGCAGCAGCACGCCCATGTTGATCACCGCCTGCTTGAAAAGCTGCGCCGCACCCTGAAATTGCGTGATGATCTGCGGCGGCAGCGTGGCTTTGGAAGTTTTTTGAATTTCGGCGACGGCGTTACTTAAAGAATAGTTGGATGCCACGTTAAACGAAATGGTCACCGATGGAAATATACCCGTCTGGTTAATCATGAGGGGCCCCACGCTTTTGGTGACATGCGTCACCGCGTTGAGCGGAACCAACTGCCCGCTGTTGGAGGTTACATACAACAGCGACAGGTCTTCCGGATTGCGCTGGTACTTCGATTCAGCCTCCATAATCACTTCATACTGGGCCTGCGGATCGTAGATGGTGGAAATCTGTTCCTGGCCGTAAGCCAGGCCCAGCGCATCTTCAATGGCCTGATGGCTCACGCCCAGAATCTGGGCCCGATTGTCATCAGGCACAATGTTCACCTGCGGTGTTTTAATCAGCAGATCATTGTTCACCTCTTCCAGGCCGGGCAGCGTGCGGAGTTTGTCCGTGAGAATCGGGGCATATTGGTAGAGAGCCGTGGTGTCCGGAGACATCAGGGTGAACTGATATTCCGCTTTGGTGAGCTGCCCGTTGACATTGATCGGCGGAATGTTTTGTAAAAAGGCTTTGATGCCGACCACACGGGCAAATTCGGGCCGCAGTTCACTGATCACCTGATCGGTGGTCAGCGGGCGATCACCCGCCGGTTTCAGATGAAAAAACATGTCCCCGCCGTTGGTGGCACCGAATGGACCGCCGCCCGCCAGGGACATGAAATTAGCAACATTGGGGTTATTGCCAACCATCTGGGCCAAAGTCTGCTGGTGCTTCACCAGCGAATCAAAGGAAATGCCCTCAGCCGCCTGAGTAGCCACCAGAATATGTCCGCTGTCGCCGGCGGGGATAAAGCCTTCCGGTATCGTGGCCAGCAGATGCAGGGTCAGCCACAACGTGGCGACGGAAAGAATGGCCACCAGCAGCCGGGCCTTCAGCATGCCGCGCAGCAACCAGAGATAAATTTTCAGGGATCGCTCAAACAGGCCTTCCATGAAGCGGTAAAGGATGTTATGGCCGCGGTGCCGTTCATCCCTCAGGATGCGGCTGCAGAGCATGGGCGTAAGGGTCAGGGAAATGGCCCCGGAAAATAAAATGGCCGCGGCCAGGGTAATGGCGAATTCGTTGAGCAGCCGCCCGATGATGCCGCCAAGAAAGATAATGGGAATAAACACCGCCACCAGCGAAAGCGTCATGGAAATAATGGTAAAACCTATTTCACGCGAGGCATTGAGCGTGGCCTCCATGGGGGTCTCACCCATTTCAATATGTCTATAAGAATTTTCCAGCATCACCACCGCATCATCCACGATAAAACCGACCGCCAGGGTTATCGCCAGCAGCGAAAAATAGTCGATGGTGAAGTGCATTTCGTACATCACCGTGAAGGTGCCGATGATCGCCAGCGGCATGGCAATCACCGGAATGATCGTGGCGCGAATGCTTTTCAGAAACCCGAAGATGACCAGCGTGACGAGAATCAGGGCCAGCCCGAGCGTGAGTTTGACATCCGCCACGCCGGCGCGAATGTCCAGAGATTTATCGTACATGGTGGTCAGCTCCACCGATGCGGGAATGCTGGCACGCAGCTTGGGCAGCAGCTTCTCAATATCATCCACCACTTGAATGGTATTGGCGGCAGGCTGCTTTTGAATGGCCAGAATCACCGCCCGGCTGCCCTTGCCGTGGGAATAATACCAGGCTTCTATTTTGTCATTGACCACGCTGTTAGTCACCCGGGCCACCTGGTCCAGCCGAACCACCGCCCCGGTCGCCTTGTTGTATTGCACAATCAGCGGTCGATAGGCTGCGGCGGTGGTCAATTGGCCGTTGGAGTACACCTGATAAGCCTTGTGCACGCCCCAGAGGGTACCCGTGGGCTGGTCCACATTGGCGGCCTGAATGGTTTGCCTCAACTGATCCACGCCGATGCCCCGTGCCGCCAGAGCCTTCGGGTTCACCTGAATACGTACGGCGTAGGTCTGGGCACCATACACATTCACTTGGGCTACGCCGTCCACTTCCGAAATGGAATCGCCGAGCAGATTTTCCGCGTAATCATCCACCGTATACATGGGCAACGTTTTGGATTCCAGCACCAGCAGCAAAATGGCCTGTTCCGCCGGATTGACTTTCCGGTAGGTTGGTGGATTGGGCATGTTGTGCGGCAACTGGCCGGCGGCCTGCGAAATGGCGGCCTGTACATCCTGGGCACAGTTGTTGATGTTGCGGCGCAGCGAAAAAGTCAGGGTGATGGAAGTGGACCCCTGCGAACTTTGGCTGGTCATGGATTGCAGGCCGGCAATTTGCGTGAACTGCTTTTCCAGCGGTGTCGCCACCGAGGAAGCCATCGTATCCGGATTAGCCCCGGGCAATGCAGCGCTGACCACAATGGTCGGAAAACCCACATCCGGCAGATCGCTCACCGGTAACTGCCAATAAGCCATGATGCCGAAAATGACCAGACTGGCCATCATCAAGGTGGTGGCCACAGGACGGCGGATGAAGAGCGCCGACATATTCATGGGCGGCTCCCTGGAAGCACCGCCCCTCGGGTGGTCGGCGGCGCTGCAGGACGGCGGTTTTTGCCCGCGGCAACTCGCCGCGCGGGGGGGGCCACAAGCCCCGTTTTGACGATTTGCACCACCGCACCGTCCACCACGTTCAGTTGGCCGTCGGTGATCACAGTTTCGCCGGCGGCCAGGCCCCTGGCTATAACGGCCAGATCGTGATAGGAGAATGCCTCTGTTACCGGGCGCATCTGCGCTACGTTGCCCTTGTGCACGACAAAAACATACTCTCCATCCTGACCGGTTTGGACCGCCTGGATCGGCACCACCACCGCATTTTTTCTGACCGCCACCTGCAGGGTGGCATCCACAAATTCCCCCGGCCACAATTCTTCCCGGGTATTGGCAAACGTGCCCATCAATTGAATGGAACCCGTGGAATCATTGACCGCATTGTCAATAAAACTTAAGTAACCCTGCAATTGCGGACCCGGGGCCCCATGGGCATGGGCGTAAACAATCAGCCTGGAATCTTTCCGCCGGGCGGCAAGAATTTGATACAGATCAGCCTGCGGCAGCGAAAAGGAAACATAAATAGGACGCATCTGGTTGAGGACCACCAGGTTGGTGGTGGTGGCTTTCACATTCGTGCCCACAAAGGCCTGCAAATTCCCGGCCTTGCCGGCCAGTGGCGAACAAATAGTGCAGTAACCCACATTGATCTGTGCGGTGGTAACACCGGCCCGGGCGGAATCCACGGCTCGCCGGGCCGCCAGCAGAGAAGCCTTGCCATTGGCCACATTGGCTTTGGCTTGATCGTAGGTGGAGTGGTAAGCGTCATACTGCGTCACCGCCAGCGCCCCGTTGGCCGTGCCGATTTTTTGCGCCCGCTGCCAATCCGCCAGGGCATCCGCATAGGCCGCCTGATAGCCATCCAGCTTGGCTTGGGCCACCAGCACATTAGCCCGAGCCTGGGCCAAAGTCGCCTGCGCCTGCATAAGGATGGCCACAAACGGCTTTTGATCGAGTGTGAAAAGTATCTGCCCTTTCCGCACGTTTTCGCCCGGCTGAATCCGCACCGCCCTGATAATGCCATCCACCTGTGTTTGCAGGGTAACCGACGATACCGGCTGTACCACACCGATGTTGGTAAGCTGCACCGGCACATTAGAAAGCTTGGCTACCGCCACTTTCACCGGCGGCAGCCCTGCTGCCGCCGGGGCGGCAACCTTTTGGGCACACGCGGGCAACGCCGAAAACGCCAGCACCAAAACGGCAGCCCACCAAAACCGCTCATGTTTCAAAAAATCAACGGAATATCGAACAGACTTCAAAACCGGTGCTCCCGATTTATACTGGCCCTGGTGCTGGCTGGTCATTCTCGCCGCCCCAGCAACATTGGCAGTATAATCCGCGCAGCGGCGTTGGTCTAATAAGGTAACACCATTGACGCCCGTCAAAGTTGCGGCCAGCGATGATGCATGGCTGCCCACCCCACGCCGCGCCATTCATTCAGCGGAATATGGTAAAATACAACTGCGGCAGTCCATGGTGGCAGCAGGCAAAATGCCGCGTTGGACCGGGTGCCGAGCTGGTGCATACAATATTATGTAGTATTGTTGAACAGTCTGTAATAAGGATAAACTTTTATGCTGCAAACACATGGTTATGCCGTACAAGATGCCTCGTCTCCTCTGGCTCCGTTTGTTTTTTCCCGCCGTGAACCGGGACCTCATGATCTGCATATTGATATCCTTTATTGCGGCATTTGTCATACAGATTTGCATCAGTGCCGCAACGACTGGGCAGGTTCCACCTATCCCATGGTTCCCGGCCATGAAATTATCGGTCGGGTGAAAGCGGTGGGGGCACACGTGACCAAACTCAAAGTCGGCGATTTTGCGGGTGTCGGCTGCATGGTTGATTCCTGCCGTCAATGCGCCGCCTGCCACGCCGATCTGGAGCAATATTGTGAAAAAGGCCCGGTCTGGACTTACAATTCCAGAGAATACCAGAGTCAAGAACCCACGTATGGCGGGTACAGCGAGCAGATCGTCGTGGAAGAGCGTTTTGCGGCCAAAGTACCTTCCACTCTTGATCTCAAGGCCACAGCCCCGCTGTTGTGCGCAGGTATTACCACTTATTCCCCGCTGCGGCATTGGAAGGTTGGCAAGGGGCAGAAAGTGGGCATTATTGGCTTGGGCGGCTTGGGGCACATGGGGATTAAATTTGCCAAAGCCATGGGCGCACATGTGGTCATGATTACCACATCCCCGGCTAAGGCCAAAGATGCGCTGCGTCTGGGTGCCGATCAGGTTCTGATTTCCCGTGATCCCGCGGCCATGGCGAGCCATGGCACAAGTTTTCATTTTCTACTCAATACCATCCCCAACGGGCATGACCTTAATCCCTATGTCGGTCTGTTAAAGCTCGACGGCACGATGGTGATGGTGGGAGCCTTAACCGCCCTGACCCCGCCGCTGACGGGTGCCAGCATCATTCACGGTCGCCGCAGTGTGGCCGGATCGGCCATTGGCGGCATGGCGGAAACGCAGGCCATGCTTGATTTTTGCGCCCAACATCACATCGTCAGCGATGTGGAAGTCATTGCGATCCAGGACGTCAACAAGGCTTTCGACCGCCTGCTGAAAAATGATGTGCACTATCGCTTTGTCATTGACATGGCGTCGTTGCGGTCAAAACATTAAAGGTGCAGTCCTTATTATAAGTGTCCGCCGGAGCTTGCTTCCATCGGCGGGCGCTGCGGCATGGCGGCAGGCCACAGCGGCGGATGGGCAATGGATCAGCCAAAATCCGTCCGCTACACTGGATATCTGGATCATCAGATTATGTTTTTCCGGCGAAATACCCTATCATGGGCTGATGACCGGTGGCCCCTGTGGAACCAATGCGTAATGGCTTTTAATTTTCAGATTATTCAAGGTGGAATGGGGGTGGGCGTTTCCAATTGGGTGCTGGCCCGCGCGGTGGCCCAACGGGGGCAACTCGGTGTGGTTTCCGGTACCGGCATTGCCACCATCTTGGCACGCCGCCTGCAGCAGGGAGATGTCGGTGGCCACATGACCAGGGCGGCGGCGGCATTTCCGACCCAGGCGCTGGTGCGCCGCGTGTGGGAGTGTTATTACGTCTCCGGCGGTATTGCTCCGGGAACGCCTTTCAAGTCCAATCCAGCGCCAACCATTCATTTTGGCCGATCACTGCTGGAACTCACCGTGCTGGCGGCATTTATCGAAGTGTTTCTGGCCAAGGAAGGTCATGGCGGTCCGGTCGGTATTAACTTGCTCGAAAAGGTGCAAACCACCACGCTGCCCTGTCTGTTTGGGGCCATGCTCGCCAACGTCAATTACGTGCTCATGGGGGCCGGCATTCCCAGATTTATTCCCGGAGTGCTCGACGCGATGGCCCGCGGTCAGGCGGCCGATTTACGGGTGGATGTGCAAAATGCCACCGCGGAAGATGACTTTTCCAGCCGCTTTGATCCAGCCACTTGGGGGGCCAATAACCTTGATGGCCCCACAATCCCCGCAACGCTGCAACGGCCGGCCTTCCTGGCGGTGGTTTCGTCGGCTACGCTGGCTCTTACCCTGGCCCGAAAATCCAATGGTCGGGTGGACGGTTTTATCGTCGAGGGATCTGTGGCCGGCGGCCACAATGCTCCGCCACGCGGACCGTTGCAACTCTCCCCAGGCGGAGAGCCGATCTACGGCCAACGCGATATCGTGGACCTGCAGAAAATCACCGAAATCGGTCTGCCGTTTTACCTCGCAGGGGGATTTTCCACTCCCGATCAACTCTCCGCCGCGCGGCAGCTTGGTGCGGCAGGCATTCAGGTGGGAACCGCCTTTGCCTTCTGCCGGGAATCAGGTATTCGCGATGATCTCAAAACGCAGGTGCTACAATCGGTCCAAGCCGGCCGGGCAGAGGTCTTTACCGATCCCCTGGCTTCGCCCACCGGATTTCCCTTTAAAGTGCTGCAGCTTCCTCAATCGCTTTCCTCCGCTGATATGTATGCCCGTCGCACGCGCCGCTGCGACCTGGGTTATTTACGCGAAATTTACCGTCGCCATGACGGGCAGGCAGGCTATCGCTGCGCCGCCGAGCCGGTAGAAACCTATATGGATAAGGGTGGTCTGCAAAGCCACACCGTCGGCCGCAAGTGCCTCTGCAACGCCCTGTTTGCCACCGTCGGACTCGGCCAGACCGATGCGGCAGGTATCTGCGAACCTCCCATTGTCACCGCCGGCGATGATGTCGCCCAAATCTCCCGCTACCTGCGCCCCGGCAGTACCTCTTATTCCGCCGCCGATGTGCTGGATTTCATCCTGGCTCCGTCGTCCCCGCCCATGGTGCACGATTGCCCGGCATCATAATTGTCTTCAGGTTGTGCGCAGCAGCTTGCTGATGTCTTCGCCGTTACGCCACTTTTTGTAAATCATCAGCGACTGTTCAATCACCGGAAATGCATAGTCGGCCGGTAAAACATCATCCACCACTACCCGCTTATTTTCCAGCGATTTGTAATCTTCAAAAAACCGTTTCAGTACTGCCAGCCGATGCGGCGGCAACTGATGCACATCATGGTAGCTGTTGTATTCAGGATCATTCACGTGGACCGAAATAATTTTATGGTCCACCTCATTCTGGTCTTTCATCGTCATCAGGCCTATGGCTCGTGCTTCCACAATGGTCAGTGGATATACCGGTTCCGCCCCCAGCACCAGCACATCCAGCGGATCCCCGTCATCGGCCATGGTCTGCGGAATAAAACCATAATTGGCCGGATAATACACCGCGGAATGCAGCACCCGATCCAGCTTCAGCAGACCGGAGTGCTTTTCCAGTTCATACTTGTTCGAAGCCCCCAGCGGAATTTCAATGATGGCATTAAAAACCGATGGCAGCAGCCCTTCGCCGGGACTCACATCGTGCCAGGGGCTAACACTGCGGGTCGGTACGTAAGGGGCAAGTTTACCAGCCACAAATAACTCCAAATATCAGATGACCAGAACCATATCAAATCAGTTTAACCCGCTGCGGCAGATTGTTCCAGCGCACCGCGTAAAGCCCATGAAACGGGTGTGTCCGTTTTTATCGGGAATTGAAAGGTCTGCCGGAAAATAATTGGTTTACGTTTGCTTACGCGCCTAACGGCACCGGGTTATCACCGTGGACGACCATCAGATAGGGCGCGGGCACCTGGCCAGACATATTGCCCAATACGGAAAAACCCGTAGCCGGTGTGGCCCTTGTTTTCCTGTCTTGTGGTGCAGGCGTCCCCGCCTGCCGTAGCCGGCAATGCCCTTGTTTTCCTGTCTTGTGGTGCAGGCGTCCCCGCCTGCCGTAGCCGGCAATGCCCTTGTTTTCCTGTCTTGTGGTGCAGGCGTCCCCGCCCGCCTTCTCCGGCGATGTCCCCATCGCCACAGGACACTTGCGTGTGGCGACTGAAATATGGATGATGGCCGCTGATGGTAACGCTTGCCGAACCCATTTCAGATCGCCGCCGCGCCTTGCGCCG
>JAJZCR010000079.1 GCA_021851715.1 Planctomycetota bacterium | reverse complement strand
CCATCTAATAAACCATAATGCAAGCACGCCATGCAATGATATAACAAAAAAATACTTGCTACATTTTTGTCAAAAACTACGCTTTTACGGCATTTTTTAAAAAGCGATGGGGAAGTCAGGCAAACGGTGGACAGGCATGGAAGAATCTCTCCCATCTGCGGGCCGGGCAGAGTACCGGGCCTTGGCATGGATCGGATACTGGCAGATATTTCAAGATGGCACTGAAGTTCAGCGTCGTGAACGGTGCAACGGCGCAGGTTCCGTGGAAGCTGGTTTTCACCAGAACCGGCAAACCGCTCCCCTGTTGCGGCGGCAAATCGTCGCCAACGATCAAGTTCCAGCAATATGCTTCATTCGGCTCAATCGCCGAGACTAAGGGTGGGCAGCCCGCGGACCAATCCAACCACGGGCTCGACCAGATAGTTGGTGGTCTGGCCGGTCAACGACCGGAGCCAAAGCGGGTCGCCGACGATGTTGGTATTCGCCGCGGCTGGAGGGACCCAGCCGGCTACGGGGGCATGGGCGGCGCACATATTTACTTGTCAATGATCGCGGGCATTGGTGTGCCGGCGGTCAGGTGGAACGGGGCTTTGCTGCGCAAGTCAGCGCGGCCGGCTACAGCGGGTTCCGCTGTTTAGTAGTAGGCAGGATATGGGGGTGGAAAACGCAGGAGACAGGACTTGACATGACATGGCATTGGTAGTCGTGGAGCGGTTGGTGAGGGGCATTCCGCTGCTTGCTTGGCATACCATTGTTCCGCAGGACTTTTCATTGTACGGCGCAGGGGGTAAACTGCGGCGAATGTGGTCGGCAGAAATTTTCAAGGAGTTTATGACATTGACCTCACTCAATAAAACGCGAATCGGCATCATCGGTTGCGGTAATATCAGCAGCGTCTATTTTCAGGCGGGTAAACGCTTTGAAAATCTGGAGGTGGTTGCTTGCAGCGATCTGGACATATCGAGAGCCAAAGCCCGGGCGGCCGAATTCGAAGTGAAAACCGCATGCAGCCCGCAGGAGATACTGAAGCTGCCGGAAGTGGACCTTATCGTTAACTTAACCATCCCCAAAGTCCATGCGGAAATCGCCATCGCGGCGCTGGAACACGGCAAGCACACATACAGCGAAAAGCCTTTCGGCGTGAACAAGGCCGAAGGGCAGGCCATTCTTAGCGCCGCGAAAGCCAAGAACCTGCGGGTGGGCTGTGCGCCGGATACTTTTTTAGGCGGTGGCATTCAAACCTGCCGGAAGATTATCGACGACGGGTGGATCGGAGAGCCGATTGCCGCGACCGCCCATATGGCGTGCCACGGTCATGAAACCTGGCATCCGGACCCGGACTTTTATTATCAACCCGGCGGTGGTCCGATGTTTGACATGGGGCCATATTATCTTACGGCCCTGATTAATCTGATCGGCCCTGTACGGCGAGTTTGCGGGTTTGCCCGGGCCGCATTTGGCCAGCGGCGCATCACCAGCAAGCCCAAATTCGGGACGATGATTACGGTCAACACCCCCACACACGTGGCCGGAGTCATGGATTTCTGCAATGGCGCCATCGGCACGATTGTGACATCCTTTGATGTCTGGCACCACCAGTTGCCTATCATTGAAATTTACGGAACTACCGGAACATTGCAGGTGCCGGACCCCAACGGTTTTGGTGGAGTCATTCGCGTACGCCGCATGGGCGCGGCGGATTGGGCAACGGTCCCTCTGGCTTACGGTTATCAGGAAAATTCGCGCGGTCTGGGCGTGGCGGATATGGCCGCTGCCATCAAGGCCCATCGGCCACATCGGGCCAGCGGCGAACTGGCATTTCACGTACTGGAACTGATGCAGGGCTTTCTTGATGCCTCCAGAGAACAGACTTACGTGCAGATGAAAACACAACCGGATCGGCCCGCTGCGCTGCCGCTGAACCTCGCGGATGGCAAGATTGACTGATCGCCGCCAGGGGCTGGGCAATATGAATTTATTTTTGCCTGGTCCCTTAGCGCTGATAAAGCGGCAGGTAATGAAAGGGCACGCACAGGCCGAGAATGGCCATACCCGTGGCGTAGCTCTTGTGGCCCTGCACTTCAATGCCGAAAGGGGTCCAGAATCCGGCGGGGGCTTGAATTTTGAGCAGTTGCTCGCGAATATGCGGATAAATAACCCGCCAGTAGCGCCCTCCCAACTGATTGGCAGCCTGTGAGCAATAATAGACGGCGTAAAAATAGAATTGCTCATTGGGAACCAGGGGATGCGCCAGAAGATAATCTCCGCCGCTAAGGGCCTGGGGCATATTGCGTTTGCCCAGCAATTCCAAAGCTACAATGCCGGTTCCCGTGCGCGCCCGCCCCGGAGGGCCGTGCGGCTGATAGGAAAATCCTCCATTGGGGCAGGCGTCCCGCAAGACAAAAGCAATACCATCTTTGATGGCGGATGCAGGAATATTTGCGCCGGAATCAGCGGCACCGCGCAGGGCCATAAGTTGCCAGCCGGTACAGGAAATATCCGCATCGGCCTCACCCGGCTGATAGCGCCAGCCGCCGGCAAAAATGCCCTGCGTGCGCTTTTGAGCCCGCAGAATAAGCTGAATGGCTTTGCCGATGGCCTTCCCGATGCGAATGCGCAAATTACCGTGACACAGGCCATAAGCTTCCGTCAACATAACCGTACTGATGCCATGATCGTACATGGTACCGCCCGGCGGAGCGATGTAACCGTCAGGCTGCTGAATAGAAAGAATCCAGTTGATGCCGCTATCAATAACGTGATGATATGGACCCACCTGGGGCATATAACCACGAGCCAGAAACGCCATAACGGCGACGGCGGTGGAGGCGGGCTTATCCTGTAGGGCTGCGCTAAAGCTGCCGTCTGGCCGTTGATTTTGTGCCAGCCAATGCAACCCGCGAGCAATGGCAGCGCGGACGTTTTGGGGCACGGAATCCGGCCCGGTTGTGCCGTAGGATGGTGATGCCGCCATGCCGATCCAAAGCCATGCTGCCGCAACGACCCAAATAACGGATGGAATGGACATCGCTGCCGGACAAGGCCGGTTGCGCATGGTCTGTGAGGAGGGATGCAAATGAATGCTCCTTAAAAACTTGCAGCCTCTGTGTAGCGCCGGGACGACTAATTGTCCGGGCCAGCGGCGGACCAGCATACCGGCATCTATAAGACTGCCCGAAGAAATTAACCAATGCGGCCGGTGCAATGGTGGTTTCCGCCTGGTGTCCATGGACTATTCTCCCTGCCCTGTGGCAGCACCCATGCGGGCAATGCGCAGGTAATAATTGCGTATTAAACGGCGATAGCCCGGGGGCAATTTTTGCCGGGCAATATTAATCAGGCGCTGCTGGCGGAGCGGCCCGAGATTTTCCCACTCCGCAGCGCTGATACCGAGTGCGGAAATTCTTGGCGGCAGCCTGCCCGCAAGGCCGCCCGGGCCGGACATACCCGCCGGATTAGAGGACATGCCGGGAGCGGCCTGGCCCGGCCTGGAAGATGCCGCGGCCATTTGTCCAGCCTCCGAAGACATATTGTCCGCCATGGACGCAGTCTGCATGGCATGGGCGGCGGATTGCAGCGACTGGGCAGCTTGAGCCGCAGCCTGGGCACTACCCGTCAGGGCGTTTTGCTCGGCGGCAATCGCATTCTGGACCTGCTGGGCCGCGGCAAGCATGGGAGCCGATTCGCTGTGGCTGGAGTTGGAATTATCCTGGCCGTTGGACTGCTGCTGTTGCTGGTTGCCGGCAGTGTGATGATCGTTTGAAGAGGCCTGGTGCAACTGATTTCCACCATGGCTTTCGGCAAGTTGATGATGGATTTCGCCGGCGTGCGCCTGCCATTGCTGATAATGGGGCAATTCCGCAAGTTCCGGGGAATGATTGAGGCCATTAAGAACATCCCGGGCCATCTGCATGTGTTCCAGCGCCGCCTGCTGATATTCCTGGGAAGCGGGCTGATTGTGCTGAGCCTGGGACTGGGCGGCGCGGGCCTGTTGCCGGGCGGCCCGGCGCATCTGCATGCGAACCTGGGCGAGAGTTTCAGCAATGTCCGGGGCACCCTGCCGGGCGCGTTTTTTAATCTGGGCCGCAAACTTGACAGATTGGTTGATGGCGGAGGCAATTTTTTTCTGACGGGCGTGAATAGCCGTGGAATTCAAGGGTTTAAGGTCGGCAATAGCGCGGGCAGTCTGGGCGGCCAGCGCATCCTGGCGACGGGCCAGCTTCCGCACGGCGCGGCTGGTTTGCCGAGCTTGCCGTTGCAGGGCTTTGTATTGATGCAGCGACTGGGCCTGTTTTTGCGTAGCGCTGCGGAGTTTGGCCGCGGCCTGCGCGAGCATGTTACCACCGGCGGGTACCAGTTGATGCAGAACATTATGGGCAGCCAGTTTGGCGGCGGCACGTACCTCCTGCAACTCGGTTTGCCGGGCCGACGAAGGATTCTCTTGAAGCATCTGGTCGGCCTGCTGACGAATGGCATCAGCAACCCGGGCCGCATGTTCCAGGGCGTCAGCGGGGACGGTTTTCTGCTGCAGGCCGGCCAGAGCCTGCTGCACGCGGTCCGCAAGATGATTGGCAATGACTTTATTCTGCAACGCCTGCTGCCGGGCGGCCCGTTCCTGCGGCGATTGCGCCTGGCGCGAAAACCTCTTGAGCTGCGCGGCCTGAGCTCGCAGAGTGGAGGCGATATGGCGCTGGGCTTCATAGCCGGCGGCATTGTTGTTTTGTTCCAGGTTATTAACCGCAGCCTGCATCATGGCGGATGTCGGATGCGGCGCATGAGCGCTGTGCAACTGCTGCTCATGACTGTGGTTGAGCTGGGCAATCGCTTGATTGAGTCCCTGCTGCTGCGCAGCGAGAGTCCGGAGTTTTTGCTGTTCGTTCACCACATGAAGCGCCGCCTGCAGCCGCAGATTGGTGTGTTTTTGCGCCTGAATAATGCCGGTTATTCGCCGAGAAAGCTTTTGGAGCTGGGGCTGAAGTTTATACGCCTCGGGCGTTTGCAGCACCTTGTTTTGATGCAGCAGCCCCTGGAGTTTCCTGGCGGCCTGCTGCTGCAAACGGCTGATGGCCGGTGTTGTTCCGGTAGCCGCCAAAGCATGGGAAATATGAGATTCCTGTTGCGCCAGTTGCGCAAGGGAGTGCTTGAGCCTTCTCTGGAGGGCAATTTTCTGATTGTCGGCAATAAACCGGGTCATCAGGTGCTGAAGTTGGGTCCGGGCCTGGGCGAGATCCTGCCGGCTTTGGGCCGCCAACGGCTGGCTTTTTCCCGGTTGATCGGCGTTAAACCTGGCCTGAGCCATGGCGTTGGCCGACCGGCGCAAAAGACCGCGGGCTATTCTGTTCGCCTGGGCCGCGATATTGCCGTAATCGGTATGGACAAACTGCCGCGATTTGGCGGCGAGATTTCGGCTGACCGCGGCGATATTATTTTTCACCCGCGAGGCGAGCTTCCGGAAATAAGGCGCGAGTGCCGCCTGGTGCGGCTGACCGGCAATCTGGGCCGCCGGCCACTGCTGCTGCTGAATCATCTGCATCGCCTGCTGGATGGCGGTCTGCAGGGCGTGCTGTATTTTTTGATCCTGCCGGGCCTGATAACTCTGTTGCAATCCTGGATCAATGATAAATTCATGGAGCGACGTTTCGGTAACATGTTCAACCGGTTCCGCGTTGTCGATGGCTTCCAGTTGATAGTTCAGCCGGGCAGGGTGCGGCAGTTTCCATCGCCGCAACATCCTGGCAACGGAGACCATCCATTGACCCTTGAAGGTGGAAACATTCCGGGAACCCAGCGGTATGGAGAAAGTGTGCGGAGCGGAACCATCCACGGAAACAAACGCCTTGATGGCGGTGAGGCGAAACTGGGCTGAGGCCCGAAACACCACGGGCACGTGATCGTCCGGGCGCACATGAATGGTTTGTGCGGGTTGAATGATCCGGATGGCCGGCGGGAGAGAAGGTAAAACGACAATGGGCCATTGATTTCGGCCAATGTTGCCGATGCGCTTATTATTCAGCAATGCAACACGATAGCTGGTGGTTTTCCACAGGGTGAAAGTGGCCTGATACAGTTTCAAGCCCACCGGTGTAAACGGCAGCGTTTGCGCTGCGGACGTGCCGGGTGCCAGGACCAGGGCGCTTGTTTTATTCAATGGCTCGGTGGTGTGGATCATCACCTGCACCTGGGTTCCCTGCAGCCCGGTAAGAGAGCCGCTGTCACTACGCACAATTTTCACAGGCAGATGCGAGTAGGCTGGATACGTATAATGCTTTTCATAAAGCGTAATCGCCGGACGGGCAATGACCTTCACGGCATACCATGCCGACGCCCCGTCCGGGGTAACAATGCGATACTGAAAGCTGCTTTGATTGTCGGCAAAATCATGCCGGAAGGACTTGGGACCGATGCGGGTCATGGCGGAAGTGGTGCGCTGGCCATGGGCATAGAGGGCCTCCACAGAAATACCTGCGCCATTTACAGCAAGGCCGGCTGCCGGCGGCGATGGGAAAAACGCCTGAATGGAAACTGCGTCTCCCTGCCCGATGGCGACATTGCCGGGCTGTACCCGGATATTCTGGTTTACGGGCAAAACCGCAGCCCACGGCTCTATCGCCCGCTTGAGCCCGCGTGCGACCAGCCCCGGCATCAGCAGGCCAATGACCAGCCACGCCGCAATCAGCGGCGCGCAGTACAACGCCCACCGCCCCAACAATCCCAGTGAAACAGCGTGATGCGGATCCACGGTTTCGGCATCCGCCGCGGCCTGACCAATGACATGGTCCATCAGTTGCCCGGAACCCTGCAGAGCATCCTGCCGGTGTCGCACAAATTCCACCGCAGTCAGAAAACGCTCCTGCGATTCGGGCGTAGCAACATCCATGCTGGTGGCGGCCTGGGTGATATCCAACGGGATCAGAGCCGGACGGAGCAAACGAATGGACGCGGCGAGTATAATTCCCCAAGACAGTATGGTCAGCCCCCAGCGCAAGATAAAAGGCATGCCGGGAAACCGCCCCAAAAGCAAGGCCGTGGCCAAGGCTACTGCCAGAGTAATGGCTGCAACTTTGGTCAGCGCAATGGCGATGCGCACGGCGCGATGCCGGCCTGCAACAACACGCAACGGCCGATGAAGGCGTTCGGACATTTCCGTGAATTCTGGAAGTGGAGGTACTGCCGACATTTTAAAAGTCCTTAGAGTCTGGCGGAAACGCGCATCGCGTCTTTCCGCCTGTTATTCTAACGTCCAACCGAATAAATCATTCCATCCACAAGTCAACATCATGGCGTTTGCTCTAGACAATGCCATTACGTTTGCGAATAATCCACTCCACCATCACCACCAGCGTAAAGATAATCAGAAATATAAATTGCAGCAGCTTGGTGTAAAAGCTGTGCGGATTGCCGAAGAAACCTGACTGCTCCGGAATATGCAGGGTTCTTTTCAAATTCGGTATCTGCCTGGCCAGCAAGGCGGCAAACGGCCCGGGCAAAGCGACACCATTTCCGGCGGCTGCAATTCGCAGCATTTGCGGCGGGTCACTGGCAGTATCCAACATTTCCAAATCCGGCCGAGGCCGGACCCAAAAGGGAAGAGATTTCACGGTGGCGGTCGGGTCGTCTTTGAGCAGCAAACTCACCGGCGGACCGCGGAGCGTGAGTTGATAGTGGCCTGACGCAAGCCCGCTGATGGAGGCTTCATAAAATCCAGGGGAGCCGGGTACACCAATCATCCTGGCGGATGCTACCACCCCACCGGAAGGTGCCGCCGCATTAACCGCAGATGGAATTTTCCGGACTATCGCCCGGAACACCAGGCCTGTTTCAGGCAGAAGATTTTCTCCCAGCACACGCGCCCGGACGCGCACCATGCGCCCCATCCGAAAAGCATGATGGTTCAATCCAAAGCGGACATATCGTCCACCGGCGGGCAGTTGCGATCCCACCGCCCAACGCAGCACCTGGGACCATAAGACGTTTTGGAGGTTGTCCCCCCCCACCTGACGCAGCCGCCAACTTTCGTCGCTGGCCAGATACAGCACTCGTCCAGAACCCACGGCCATGGTCGCCAGCAGCGCCCGGTGTTTGGACGTCAGACCGTTATGCGCGACATTGGCCCCCGGATCTCCAATAGCCCATAGCACACGGGCGGCGGGTTTGACATCCGTTTGGCGGCTGTGCCAGTACCAACGTGGCATGTCGCGCCACAACTGGGCGTTGTGCCCGTGGGTTAAACCAAACTGGCCAAAACTGGAACTTAATCCTTCCGCGGTAAGTTGCGGCACAAAACCCCGCTGAAACTGCTCTTCAAGTACAGCCGGAGACCAATGGCTGGTCGGCTTGACCGGCAGCAAGGATTGCAACGGCATACCGATGTAATCTCCCGGCATGTGCTGAGGACCGGCGATGAGCACCAGCGCCGCACCGCGATTTTTCACTGCAGCCACAATTGCCTGTTGATCGGCGACATTGAGCACGTGCGGCGGCACATCACCGATAATAATGAGGTTGTAAACCATCCACTGCTTGATCGTTTGCGGCAGAATTTGCGCCAGATAGCTGGGATTTTTGGGAAACGCCTGCAACGCCGGTGGAGCCTGGATTCCCGGAATTTTTACGGGATGCAGAAGAATGGCCTGCAGGTGCACCCGCGGATTGCGTGAAAAATATTTGACCAGATATTGATAATCCCATCCCGGCTGGTCATCCACCAGCAGCACTTGCAGCTTATCGCGCCGCACCGTCACCCGAAAATGCCGCACCGTACCCATGCGATTGAGCACTCCCGTCATGGGCAGAATATGGATGGTATACCGATAGCTCCCCGCCAGCGGTGGATGATCCTTAAAGGCCACAGGCTCAAGAACATCCGGACCATGAGCCTTGATAACTTTAGAATCCAGGAGCTTTTTCCCGCGTAGAAATTCCAACCTCACCACTTTACCGCTCAGGCCGGTAATGTGAATAAGAGCGGTAGCCTTCACTACGGAATGTTTATAGATCCAACCGGGCGCTTGAATCTGTTTAATCGTGGCCGCCGGTGCCGCTTTATCCGAACCTACCACCAGGGTAAACACCTTCATGCCGCGTACAGCCAGAAGTCGGGCAATTTCCTCCGGGGCCGGCCCCGCATTTTGGCGCCCGTCCGAAACAATTACCACGCTGGAGGCCCGGCCATTGGCTGCACGCTGGGCCACGGCTTGAAGCCCGGCGGCGATATTGGTCTGCTTGGCCGTTGAGGACATCGCGCTTTGCAGCACCTGGTTGGCATTGACGGGCGTTAAAGTGCCGGCCGCCACACCACGGGCGCCGAAACTTACCACCCGCACCCGGTAGTGTTTGCACAACTGGGGAAAAGCCACCCGGGCCTTCGGCGGGCGGTAGATCAAAACAGCCTGCGCCAATTCAGATCGCGTCATCATGCCCACCCGGGCCAAAGACTGCGACACCTGTTGATCCCCGGCGTGCGTCGCCAGAAAAGCCTGATCCTGCCGATTGGCTGCGGCGTTTAATTCCCGCAACACCAGCGCCATGTTGATGCGCATGGCCCGCCATGGAAGCGTTTGCTGCGGCAGCGGATTTTTAGCCTGTTGAACCTGCTTGATGATGGTATTCATCATCGTTTGCAGCCGACCTATGCCAGCGCGTAGAGAGGCACTTTCCTGATGGCCTAAACCCGTGCTCAGGCTACCTGCCACCGCCTGAAATTTATTTTGCCAGGCACGCAGCCGATGGAGAAATTGCTGATCCACATGCGATGCCGCCGCCGGCCCGATACTAAAACGGCTGCGGCGCTGCAACTGGGCAAAACGCGAAAGCTCCTGACTTAAAATGCTCAAGCGGGCCAGGTCCATATCCGTCGAGTCTGACCACACGCCCGGAGAGATATAACCCAATTGACAAGCCCAGCGCAGCTGCGCCACGCGCGAATCCTGTGGATCTGTCAGGGCCATCGATTGGCTGCGATCCAGCACCAGCCAGAGTGTGCCGGCGGAATGAACGTCATGCGTCCAGCGGAGGGTGGGCCGTAAAAGCAGCAGCACCAGCAGGAGGACCAAAGCCAGGCGTAGAATCAAAAGCGTCACCAGCGTTCGCCGGGGCACCAGGGATTTTTGGGCCTGATACAGATAGACAATCAAGCCCATGCAAACCACCGCGGCCAGTACGATCAGCCAAAGGCCAATTGCCGGCAGCACGGAAAGATGCCAGCCGGAATTACCCGCTGTTTTGGCTGCAGATTCGACTGCGGCCCTGGCTGCGGTTGTTGCTTGCATGGCAGTGCTCATATCCTGCAACTCCCTGCGGACAGCCACGCACTCGCCCATCGCCTGCGTGTAGACTTAGACCTTGACATGGGACACCTCCTGAGGCACGGCTGCCCGAGGCGACGCCAGCAACCGACGACACAACAATACCTCACCGATCAGCATGGCCATCACCAGCAAAACCAGCCATGGCCAAAGATCCATTCCCACCAGCACACTGCTAAGCACGCCGGGAATTTGCGCCGGCCTGATCACGCCCTTGATGTAATGCTGATGGGTCAGCCAACTCATATCTGCCTTGGAAATAAGCTGCGGATCCAACTCACTGGAATCAATGGCGACACTGTAATATACCGGCTGCGGAATGGACACCGGTTTAAACACCGCCTGATATAACCCCGGCAACTGGGTGTGATTATCAACCAGCAGGTATTTACCTTCCGCGGTAATTTGCGGTTGCACTGCGAGTGCAACCCCCGCAGGATTGATGATTTTGGCGCTTTGCACGGTGGGTTTCACCGGCCCAGTCCAGACAATGGCATCACCCGGTTTTAAAAAGTGCCGCCGGGTATGTTGATTGCCGCCCAGCGCCAGGGCATAAACGCATTGATCGACCAGGGGAACAAAACTACCGGCGGCGGTGGGCCAATCATTCCATGAACCATCTACGGGCGTAGACCAGATCACGACCTTGCCGCCTTCAATGCCCACAGATTTTTCGAGAATAATCGGATCTCCCCCGGCTGTTGCCAGCAGGACTTTCACCAATGGGCTCGCCGGCGTAAGCTGCCACCATTTCGACAGAGTTACGCCGACAATCATGTTGCGGTTCAAGGCTGCCAGAATATGAACTATGGAATTACCAGGCCGTTTAATCACCAGCATGGGACCGGTGGAAGCGTGTACCAGCGGCCCCAGGCCGGCCACCGAAAACCCCGCCGCAGGCAAGGCCTGATTCACAAATGACGGCGTGGCATTTCGACCCAGAATAAACCACACGCCATGACCGGCGCGGGCATAATCACCAAGGTTTTCCAGCAACCGCTGCGGGATGGCCACCGGATCGTTGACTACTACGACTGCGTAGTGCGCAAGCTGCAGGCTTTGGGCCGTGGAAATGCTTACCACCCGCGGCTGAATCAGGGCCTTGCGGGCCATCGCAGAGGAGAATGGCTGCATAGCCGCCTGCAGAAAGCGGCTGGCCCTGAACCTGCCGGTGTCCACCGCCTGACTATCAATAATAAGTACCGGAAGATGCCTGCGAACGTGGACGGACGCAATCGCATGGTTATCTGCGGACAAAGCGTCATGCACGTCAGCCTGCACCTTAACCCAGTGGGATCCGGCATTGTTGAAACGATAACGGAAGGCCATCGTCTGCGACTTGCCAGCAGCCAGGTCGGCGATAATCCGCTCCGTGATCATTTTACCGTTGACCAGAAAATGGATAGGCACATGCGACAACGGCAATGGCCCGGAATTGCTGATGCTCACGGAAATCCGCACCGGACGCCCCACTCCCACCAGAGCCGGCTGAATGTGAATAGATCCGACGGATAAATTGGACAATGTAGGCGTAACGCGCACCGGCACATCGTAAACCAGTATTTTCCCCGGTCCGGACGGGCCGCGGCGCATGAATTGCCGCCATAGCGAAGGATGGTCCACCTGCCACGAAATCGCCCGCTGGTTGGATAACACCAGAATCACTTTCTGAAAATTACTGCCGCGATTGACCATACGCAGGGCCACAGAAATGGCGGCGGGAATGGAGGATCCGGTGAGGCCCGGTGGCTGGTGGCCCAGGGGACGGAGGAATTTCCGCCGTAACGCCGCCCGATCAGAAGCAAGGACGGGCAATTTGGAAAGTGACACCGGCCGGTGTTCCGCCAGAATGACCGACAGTGTGTCCGCCGGGCGCAACATCGCCATCACGCGGCGCAGAACCTGCGTTTGTTTCTGGAAGTCGGTCTGCCCGTTGCCTCTTAAGCCGGAGGAAATGGAGTGGTCCATCACCACGGCAATATCGCTGGTGGCATGAGAGGAAAACGGATTCAGGTGCCCCGCCCCGAGTACCGGCCGCGCCAGCAAGAATGCCAGAAGAGCCAGCAGGGCAATGCGCAACAGCAACAGCAGCCATTCTTCAATGGTGCGCCGACGCCGTTGCTGAATGGAGGACTCTTCCAGAAACATCATCGCGCCCCATTGAATGGGGGTGGTGCGATGACGGTGCAACAGATGAATCACTATCGGCACACCGGCAGCCAGCAGACCCAGCAGCAGAATCGGCATTTCAATCATCAGGAACGTCTCTCATACATACGCTGCGCCAGATAAGCCGTCAGAGCCTGATCAAAAGGCTCCCTGGTATTCAATACAGCCCGGCTGATGCGCAGCGAGTTGGTGGCTTCATGGATGGCCGCCATGTGCTCCCGCAGCCTGGTCATGTACCTGGCGCGAACCAGGGAAGGGTCCAGCCGCAACTGGTGGCCGCTGCGTTCCAGATTTTCAAAAAGCGTCCACTTCCGGAAGGGGAAATTTATCTCATCATCGGCCATCACGTGCAGAAGCAGCAGTTCATGCCGGCGATGGCGAAAATGATGCAAGGCCTGAATAAAGGCATCGGTTTTCTCAAAGCAATCGCTGATCAAAATCACCAACCCCCGGTGACCGATACGCTCCGCGACTTCATGGAGCCGCTGGGCCAGTGATGATTCGCCGCCGGATTCGGATTCTTCCAGAGCCTCGATGATGTTCATCAGATGCGACGGGGCGCTGCGCGGGGGGATAAATTTCCGAATCTGGTTGTCCAGGGTGATCAGGCCCACCGAATCCTGCTGCCGGAGAGCCAGGTACGCCAGGCAGGTCACCAGAAACTGACCATAGCGCATTTTACTCAGCGGTTCATTGACGCCGCGGTACTTCATGGATCCGCTGACATCCAGGACAATATGCGCCTGCAGATTGGTATTGACTTCGTACTGCTTGATGTAATAGCGATCCGCCTTGGCAAAAACCCGCCAGTCGATCCGCTTGATGTCGTCGCCTGGTACGTATTGTCGATGCTGGGCAAAATCAATGGCAAAGCCCAGGTGCGTGGACCGATGCAGTCCCTGCACGTACCCATCCATAAACTGCCGGGCCACCAGTTCCAACCGGCTGATCCGGCCCAGCGCCGCCGGATCCAGCAGGCTCGACGGTGCGACCCTCACCGTGGCCGGAGATAATGTTGCGTTTTCAAGTGCCATGGTCACCCGGTATTGCCTGGAGATGATCACCAGTATGCCGATGCTGCCGGAGCGGTGGATGCCGCCGGCCGGTTCATCACACGGTCGCCGCCAAAGAAGAAGCCCCCTGCGAGCGCGGTATCTCGCGCAGCAGCCGATCAATGATCTTGTCACTGCTCAAGCCCGCCGCTTCCGCACTAAACGTGGTGAGAATTCGATGACGCAGCACGGGATGAGCCATCTGCGCGATATCTTCCGTTGTAACATGGACCCGGCCATGCAGAATTGAACGGGCCTTGCCCGCCATAATCAGGTAGATTCCCGCCCGCGGCCCGGCCCCCCATTGAATCGATTCGCGGATAAACGCCGGTGCATCTTTTTCATGCGGGCGCGTGGCCCGCACCAGATCACGGGCATAGGCATACACATGGTCCGCCACCGGAACACGCCGAACAATCTGCTGGAGTTGAATCACCGCCGCCGCATCCAGCAGCTTGGTCACGGCAGGACGATAATTTGTGGTCGCCTGCTTCATGATCTGCACTTCTTCATCCGCAGTCGGGTAATTCACCACCGTCATGAACATGAACCGGTCCAACTGGGCTTCCGGCAGTGGATAGGTGCCTTCCTGCTCAATCGGGTTCTGCGTGGCCAGCACAAAAAACGGTTCTGGCAATTCGTAAGTATGCTCCCCTGCGGTGACCCGGTGTTCCTGCATGGCTTCCAGGAGGGCGGCCTGCGTTTTCGGCGGGGTACGATTGATTTCGTCCGCCAGAATCATGCTGGCAAAAATCGGACCGCGTACAAATCGAAACGATCGCCGCCCCGTGGTGTGGTCTTCTTCCAACACATCGGTTCCGGTGATATCCGAGGGCATTAAATCGGGGGTGAACTGCACCCTTTTGAACGGCAGATTCATAACATCGCTGATGGTTTTGACCAGCAATGTTTTCGCCAAGCCCGGCACACCCACCAGCAGAACGTGCCCCTGGCAGAACATCGCCGTCACCACCTGCTCGACAACCTCATGTTGTCCCACAATAACCTTGCCGAGTTGCTCGCACATGCTGCGATAGGCCCGGGCCAGTTCTTCCACAGCCTGTAAATCCGAGCCGGTCACAGCCGCCCGCCCCGCCATGGAGGGCAGTTTAATAACCGGGGAGGTTGACGTGCCAAGTGGTGCAGAGTCGGTCATTCAAATTTCCTTTAAAAGGCCCTGTAAAACAACCGGTCAATAGGAATACAAACGTATTCTACCACGCTTTATTGCCTGCGGGAGCGGTGGCGAAGCCAGCCACCGTTTTGATACAACACATCGCTTGAGCACCCGCCCATCGCCAGGCTTTGCTGAGGCCGCAGCCCCCCGCCCCAGAAAACAGTTTACAGTTGTATCGCCAACAAGATGATTATAATGACCATGGTCGAATATTCGACAACGGGTCTGGCACAACTACCGGGCGCCAACCCCAAGCAAACACTGAAGCGGAAATCTCATATGATCAACTTCACCGCCATTGATTTTGAAACCGCTAACTATCAGCGGTACAGCGCCTGTTCACTGGCCATGATCAAAGTTATGAATGGGGAAATTGTGGACCGATGGTTTGCCCTGATCCGGCCACCGCCGGGCGACTTTGTATTCACCTATCTGCACGGCATATCGCAGGAGGATGTCGCCTGTGCCAAAACCTTTGGCGAACATTGGCCCGAGATCCGCACGTTCTGCAGCGAAACACCGCTGCTCGCCGCCCATAATGCGGCTTTTGACCGGGAAGTATTGCAGGCCTGCTGCCGGTTTTATCACATTAAGCCGCCGCGTTATCAGTTTGTATGCACCGTGCAGGCCGCCCGGTGGGCCTGGCCCAGATTACCGCGCCACACCCTCGATGCGGTATGCCGCAAGGTGGACGTGCCGCTCAACCATCACGATGCCCAATCCGACGCCCATGCCTGCGCACAAATTCTGCTGCGTACCATCGAAGCGGGATATCCGATCGGGTGCTGATGCTGGCTGCATCCGGCCCGGAGCCTGTTGTTCAGCTCCATTCAAACTGACTTGCACCGTTGGCCTTTTTCACCTTACCCAAAAGGTATGGCGTTTCGCCCAACGTCCGCAGGTGAGCCATAATGGGCCTGGCGTAATCCGGCCTGACCACAATGCAAAATCCAATGCCCATGTTAAACACGTTGAACATTTCCTGCTCCTCCACGGGACCGTTTTTCGCCAGCCAGGTAAAGATCGGCGGAACAGGCCAGGCATCCCGGCGCAGTCGCACGCCCATGCCATCCGGCAATACCCGCGGCAAATTGCCGGGCAAACCTCCGCCGGTAATATGGCTCATCGCCCTGACGACATGCTTCACCTTGTATTTTTTCAGCAGGGCCAACACTGCTTTAACATAAATTCGCGTCGGCTTGAGCAACTCTTCGCCCAGAGTGCATTTGAATTCCTGAATAAAATCACCCGGCGAAAGGTTTAGCTTGTCAAAACATATTTTCCGCACCAAGGCGTAACCATTGGAGTGAATACCGCTGCTGGCCAAGCCAATGACGCTATCGCCGATCTTGACTTCCGAGCCATCTAAAACCTTGTCCCGTTCGACCACGCCCACGGCAAAGCCGGCCATGTCAAATTCGCCCGGTGCGTAGACGGCCGGCATTTCTGCGGTTTCGCCGCCAAGCAGCGCGGCTCCGGCTTCCACGCAACCATCGGAAATGCCTTTGACCATTTCCGTGGTCGTGGCTGGATCCAGCTTATGCAAAGCCAGGTAATCAAGGAAAAATAAAGGCTCTCCACCCTGCACCACCAGATCGTTAACGCTCATGGCCACCAGATCGATGCCCACGGTGTCGTACTTTTTCATCTGGGCGGCGATTTTTATTTTCGTCCCCACTCCGTCGGTACAGGCGATAAGCACCGGCTCGCGATAATTGCGGGCAAAAAGCTTTTCGTTAAAGTCCAACCGGAAAAGCCCGGCGAAAGCTCCATACTTGCCCAACACCCGCGGTCCGTACGTCCGAGCACAGAGGTGTTGTATCTGGTCGACCATTTCATCGCCGGCATCGATATCGACACCGGCTTGTTTGTACGTGAGATTGCCAAGTTTCTGCTTTTTCATCGGGCGAAAGTGTAGCAGAATATCTCCCGGCTGGCGAGTGTCCTATCCAGCCGTTCAATGCCGCGTTTATCGCGTGTTGTGCATCGCCATGAAAAACTCGTTCATGGCCGCATGCATCTGCGGATTCCCGCTGCTCAGGCCGCGAGCCATCATCTGCGGAAGCCGGGCGGCAAAATTACCGCCAGGTCCATGGCGTGGTCCGTGGCCGGGGCCATTGTGTGGATGAGCGGCCTTCCACCTGGCATGCATTTTCTTAAAGCGGGCTTTCATCTGGCGCACCACCGCCTGTTGCTGGGCCGGAGTGGCACGGGCAAAGGCGAGCAAAAAAGCCTCGAAATGGGCCCGGCGATTTTTCCACATGGCATGCCGCTGCGCCGGGGTCATCGTTCGCCACGCGGACCGATTAAAACGATGGCCGGGGTGAAACATGGGGAATTGCAGAGGTTTACCCGCATTTTGCGCCATAATCTTGGCGACCTCCGGCGAAAGGTCCGCCGCCCGCGCCGGCCTGGTAAAAAACATGCGCCCGTAAACCACTAAAACAGCCAGCACCAGCAGCGCCAATACAATCAAGGATCGCGTGTTGCGGCTGGACTTCTTCAGGCGGTCGATTATTCCTGTTTGGGGCATAAAAATCTCCTTTTAGCCGTTGTTTTTAATGCCAAGTGGGTGCCGGTTGTGAAGTGACACCATTCACCTGCGTGATATCCTGCGCGGTACCGACATGCCAATCCGCAAACAAAACATTGGCGGACGTAAGCTGCCAGGCCCGACCATGAAATGGATACATATCCGCCAAAACCCAGGTACCTGCTGCAGAGAGCAACTGGTAGACATCAATAGTATGGTTCGGCGGACCAATTTTCCAATTCTGAATGACATCGCCGGAAAGCCCCATGTTGTATTGGTAACTGGTTCCTTCGGCAGCAAAATAAGAAGGATAAGTCGTGGAAGAACCGGCGGGCGTGAACGAATTAATATCCGCCGGGCACAACCATGCCGCCGGATTGCCACGGTCGTTGATCGGCGGCACCCAATTGGGGGTAGGAATGGTGGTCGGCGGTGGTACCTTGCCAATCACGCATTGAATTGGCGGCGGGTTGGCTACCACAATACCCTGATCGGTCGTGATGGAGTAATTGACGGTGGGCATCATCGGCGAAACCGGGAAAATGTTATTGCTGTCCTCCTGCAGATACTCCTGAAATTCCTGGCCCAAACTATGCAGGTTCGCCTGGCAGGCAATTTGCGAGGCCCGCTGCCGAGCAGCCGCTAAGGCCGGCAGCAACAGGCCGATCAGCAAAGCTATAATAGAAATAACCACCAGCAGTTCCACCAGGGTAAAACCGTGTAGGGGCCGGCGGAACCCGTTAAAATTCCGCAGTGTGTGTGACTTTTTACAACCCCTGACACGGAGAATCCTATTATGCCCGAAGCCGCTCAAACCTTCAAAT
>JAJZCR010000017.1 GCA_021851715.1 Planctomycetota bacterium | reverse complement strand
AAGCCATTGCCCGGCTTCCATCTGCACCGCCGCAGCCAGAATCTCCCTGGCGCTTGGGGCGATAACCGCGGTCAAAGCATCGCCGGCGAAGGGGGTTGGCAATTTCAGATTTTCGGTGATAATCTTATCCATGGTGGCGTACTCCTAAAAAAAAGAAAAGTTAAACACTTACATTTAGGTTACGCCGCCTCTTTTACCCCGTCCACAACTTTAGATAGTATCTCTCGCGTCTGGGCACTCTGCGGGTGTCCCGCGGCGCCTTGGTCTGGTACCCATCAGGCAATTCCTACGGCCACAAAATCGGCTGGAAGGAATTCGGCCGCGTCATGGCGACCCAGCCCGGAGTCGAGAAGCGGTGAAGGACGCCGCCTCGAGAATGGCCTTGAGCGAGCTATAGTCGCGGCCTGTGCCGCATCGGTGAATTACCGAGACCTCATCCAGGATTATTCACCCTAATTCCCATCGGTGAAAATCGTAGATTCGCGTAGTTGGGCCGGTGGATTGGTTCCGCTGGCGTGGTGGCCAAGGTCGGGACCGGACAGCCACCGGTACATAAATGTACCGGCTAACATGGCGCGTTTGCCGCCGACGTTCTTGCGACCGTTCCGCGCCGTCACCTATGGCGGCGTCGCACCAATTCGTTACAATTTCGGACATGGACGCACGCGGCATGAATTCCGGCAACCGGAAGAATCCTATAATCGCCTGGCACCTGGTCCTATGCATGTATGGATTTTGGCTGCCCAATGATCCGCGCGGGTCATGGTCAAAGTACGTGGCGGCGGACGCTATCTATGCCGCCGCCGGCCCCGCCACTTTCGCACGACATCGCCGGTCGGTGGCGGCGTACCCGCACGACCATGCCCTGCGCGTGGCGGCCAAAGCGGCCCTCAAGTTTCCACCGGTGGTTTTGGCCGGCATTCAGGCTCGGGCGGTCAGCCGGGGGTTTGCCCAGGCCAGGCGGGAGGCGGGCTATGATATCTACGCCTGTGCCATCATGCCGGACCATGTACACTTGGTGCTTGGCGTACCGCCGCGTGGTGTGGGCGTCGTCCTCGCCCATTTCAAAAGTCAGGCGACACGTCGGCTTAATGACGAAGGTCTCTTGCCTCAGCCGCCGACCACACACAGCAAAGATCGGCCTCCCGTATGGGCGGAAGGAAAATGGTGCGGCTTTTTGAACCGATCAGAATTGCCTGGTGCCATCCGTTACGTCGAAAACAACCCGGTCCAAGCCGGCCTCCCGCGGCAATTCTGGAGTTTTGTCACCCCGCCACCGCCCGATATCTTTTCGTGATTCTAAATGTATCTTTGCAGTGGAACTTTGGCTATGCCACCTCACTGCCGTGTTCGCCGGCGGCGTTATTCCGTCGGCGTAGGGGCCACGGTCGGGACCGGACAGCCACCGGTACATAAATGTACCGGCTAACATGGCGCGTTTGCCGCCGACGTTCTTGCGACCGTTCCGCATTGCGGCATCCGATGTTAGCCGGTGGATTTACCCACCGGGCGGTGGCCCGCCGTCAGCGCCGGCCAATCCGCCGCGTTTGAATTCCCCCAGCGCTGCGGCTTTTATTTCTTCTGCGACCAGCGGAAAGGTGGATAGAATGTGGCTAAATTCTTCCTCCGTTAAACCGTAGAGATGGGCGATCAGGCCGTCTAGTTCCGCGCGGAGTCTTAACATTGAGGTTCCTTGGAAAACAGATCGGCCATTCTATTAGCCCATGGCTGCATCGTTTGCTCGTCAAGAACCTCGGCTCCCAAATCGGTGAAAACCTTCTTGGCGGCCGCGTATGCATCAACAGCTTGACCTTCTCCCTTCGGCGGCAGCGTCACCACCCCAATTTTCGGCGTCTTATCCGCATTGCTGATATCCTCAACCGCCCAGGATGCCGCATCGACCTGCTTTTCAATCTCCCGCTGATCGGCAATCTCGAAGGATATCGCCTGAGCCAAAAAATAAAGTTTCGCATTGGCCGCACCCAAATCAAAAGCTTTTGTGCCGCATAAGCCAAGAGTGCATCCGCCTTCATCAAAGACGGCACCGGCTTGGTGAATTGGATTGAATTCACCCATTTTTCGGCAATATGCCGAACGTAGGTCGCGTCCTCAATCTTTTTTTGCGGCCCTGGCAAATTCCTTTAGGAACGCAATGCCCTCCCCACCGAATTTTTTCAGCCGGGACCAATCCGAAACACAATGAAACCTGACCTTCTCGCCTTCGAGCACAAAAACGCCAAAATTGGCCGCCTCATCCTTGATTGGGTCGGGAACGTACCTGGCCAGGCAATAATATGAGAGGGTTTGTCCGTCCATTTTGATCTCCTTTCTTGAACCGTCACTCAAGACAGCGCCAGCATCTGATCTCTCCGATCGGCCATGTATTTCGCCAAGATGGCGCGTTCTTCCAGCGAAATATTCCATTCCACGGGCGGTGCCGCGACTGCGTTTGCAATCAGTCTTTTGCGAGGTATTTTTGCTTCGCCATCCATAGCGACCGCAAGCATACCATCGCAAAGCCGCCGGGCCAGCTCTGCACGTATTGATCCAGGTCTTTCCAGCCGCGCAGGTTAAAATACCCCACACAAAAATCCGCGAACTGGGAAACCTCCATCGCCTTTTGCAGTGTAGGCAACAATTCCAATTCTATGTTGTCAAATATTTGAGGCATGCTGGCTGAACCTGTAGGCCCGACGCTGCACAACCTAACTCAATACGTATAGGAATATTGCCCGGGACAGGATTCGAACCTGCAAGGGCTTGCGCCCGCCAGCACCTCAAGCTGGTGCGTCTGCCAATTTCGCCACCCGGGCGAGACGTGAAAACATAATACCGCAACATGACTATTTTACAAAACAGCCGTGCGATGCAGCCAACCGCTTAACAACCGCTCCGGCTTGCGTCAGCAAAGCGTTTACACCGGCCTGGGCGGGATCAGTTTGTTACCTTCCGTTGAAGCCGATCACTGCTGTGAAAGCCCTGGTCGGCCCCGTTGGATCTGTGGAACCAATTAGTTGGCAAAGGTTTGACTCAAATGTGTATCAAGGGTACGATGTAAACTCACATAGCTGGATTAACGGACATTTTTTGGAGACACCACGATGGTACGACGTTTAGCGGCGGAATTCTTGGGAACCTTTTGGTTGGTGTTCGGCGGTTGCGGAAGCGCCTTGCTTTCGGCGGCCTATCCCCATTTAGGGATCGGATTTGCCGGCGTGGCTTTGGCTTTCGGTCTGACCGTGCTGACGGGCATTTATGCGGTGGGTTATATTTCCGGCGGACATTTTAATCCGGCGGTAACTGTTGGCTTATGGGCGGGCGGTCGATTTAAGGCGCAGGATGTGCTGCCCTATGTGGTTATTCAGGTGATCGCGGCCATTGCTGCGGCGGGTGTACTTTATCTGATCGCCAGCGGCAAGCCGAGTTTTGTAACAGGTGGGTTTGCATCCAACGGGTATGGGGCGCTAAGTCCCGGGCATTATGCGCTGTCGGCATGTCTGATTGGTGAGATTGTCTGTACCTTCTTTTTTGTGACGGTTATTCTCGGGGCCACGTCGGTCCGCGCTCCGGCCGGTTTTGCCGGCGTGGCCATCGGCCTGGCGCTTACGCTGATCCACTTGATCATGATTCCAGTGGACAACACCTCTGTAAATCCGGCGCGCAGTACCGGCCCGGCCCTGTTTGCCGGTGGGGCCTATCTGAGCCAGCTTTGGTTGTTCTGGGTTGCACCTATCGTGGGTGGCATTATTGCCGGTGGAGTTTCGCGCTGGCTGGAAAAAGCCAAAGCCTGATGGTATTTGCATCTTTAAGACGCAACTTGCTGGTGCCGCCGCAGGGGGCTTATTGGAAGGTCGTCTCGTGTTTTAGTCGCCTTATGGCACCACAGCCGACGGCTCCGCCACCGCAGCTTGGAGGGTGAGTTGCGGATAGGCCCGTTTCAAGGCGGCCTGAACCAGGCCTAAAAACAACGGATCCGGTGCCAAGGGGCGACTGGTGAGGCACGGGTGTGCTTGGGTGGCTACAAAGTAAGGATGCACCGAATCTGCCAATTCCAGCATCTGCATGATGGGCTGGTTGGGGGCGTGGCCGCTGAAAATCAGGCCGGCATTTTCCAAAGTGGGAATGTATCGCGGTTCCACCTCGTAGCGATGGCGGAAGCGCAAGCGAACTTGATCGACATCTCCATAAAGGTGCGATACTCTGCTGCCGGGGCGCAACAGAATATCCTTACCGCCCAGTCGCATATTGCCGCCGAGGCCTTCAATTTTTTTCTGCTCCGGTAAGATATCAATGATGGGAGTTTTGGTGTCGGGGACGAATTCAGTGGTATTGGCGTCCGCGATACCGCAGACATTGCGGGCATATTCCACCACCGCCATTTGAAAACCCAGACATATTCCCAGATAGGGCACGTGATTTTCGCGAGCCCAGCGTACACATTCAATTTTCCCTTCGGCCCCGCGGGAACCAAATCCTCCGGGAACCAGAATTCCATGACAGCCCTTGAGCATTTCGGCCACGTTGCGGCGGGTAATTTCCGTGGTATCGATCCAATGAATATGAACGTGGCAGGCGGCGGCGGCCCCACAATGTTCCAGAGCTTTATCAATGCTCGCGTAGGCATCGCGCACGCTGGTATACTTGCCGGTGACGGCAATGTTGACGCTGTGCTGGCGCGGGGCCAGCAGCCGGTCCACAAATCCCTGCCATCTGCGGCGGGCCTGGTCTTCCTGCCGCTGGTGTACCCGTTCATGGAGATTTAAAAGGGTAAGCACTTCACGGTCCATCCCGGCTTCGCGCAGCATTTCCGGTACCAGATAAATGCTTTCCATATCGTGCATGGAAAATACCCGCCGCAGCGGCACATTGCTAAACATGGAAATTTTCTGGCGGACTTTATCACTGACCGGTGAAGGACAGCGGCACGCGATAATGTGCGGTTGCAGGCCGACTTCCATCACCTGCCGCAGCCCCAACTGGGCGGCCTTGGACTTTTGTTCACCCAGAGATTTAGGCTCCATGATGTAGGTCAGGGCAACGGTACAGACGCTGTGTTCCCCTTCTTCGTAGGCGAGTTCACGAATAGCTTCAATGAAGTAGCCATTTTCATAATCTCCGACGGTGCCGCCGACCTCAATAAACACCAGATCGGCCTGGGATTGCATGGCCAATTCGCGCAAGGTGTATTTCACCTCGCCGGTGACATGGGGAATCATCTGTACATCGCGTCCCAGGTATTGGCCGTGGCGCTCGCGTTCCAGAATTCGCGTAAAAATCTGCCCGCTGGTGACGAAATTCTTACGGGAGAGGTTTTCATCGAGCATGCGTTCGTAGGTGCCCAGATCCATGTCGGTTTCCATGCCGTCATCCAGAACAAAGACTTCTCCATGCCGGAAGGGGTTGAGCGTGCCCGAATCGATGTTCAGGTAGCCTTCCATTTTAATCGGGGCTACTTTGAGTCCCTTGTCCTTGAGAATTTTTGCCAGACTGGAACTGAAAATGCCCTTGCCAAGGCCGCTCATGACGGTGCCCACCACCACCACAAATTTAGTTTTTCCGCGGACATAACCGGTCGGAAACGGGGTATAGAATTCCGTCTCATCGGAACTGTTGCGGAGCGAGGAAAGAATCTCGGATTCGTTGGTATCTGTCATGGATGGCCTCCTTTAGACACGCAACACAATACCCGAACATGCGAACCGCGAAAAGAGTGTTGGTTCAGTGGTGCCCAATCATGCGGCCATCGCCGGCCCCGGCGCATGACCAGTGCAGTCGGCTGCAGGCCGGCGAACTCGCAGGTGTGCCGAAAAAAAGACGCATGCTATCATGTGGAACATGAACACCATCGCATATTTGACGCATCCTGATTGCCTGGCGCATGATATGGGGCCGCAGCATCCGGAGCAGCCGGAAAGAGTGCGGGCCATCGCGCATCGGTTGCTCGTAACCGGCCTGTTGGATCACCTGGACCATTTTGCAGCGCCGCTGGCCACCGATGCCCAAATTACCGCATGTCATACGCCGGAATACCTGCAGTTTCTGCAGGACAGCACCCCCGCGCAAGGCATGGTGCCACTGGACGAGGATACCTTTTTAACGCCTCATACGCTGGCGGCGGCGCGACGGGCGGCGGGGGCGGCAGTGCTGGCTACAGACCTGGTTTTGGCCAACAAGTATCAGCGGGCATTTTGCAATGTGCGCCCGCCGGGCCACCATGCAAGCCGCAGCCGGGGCGGCGGATTTTGCTTTTTCAACAACGTGGCGGTGGGTATTTATCATGCGCTCGCCGGCGGGATCAATCGCATAGCCCTGGTGGATTTTGACGTTCATCATGGCAATGGCAGTGAAGAAATTCTGGCCGGAGAAAACCGGGTTTTGATGCTTTCCACCTACGCCCGCCAGTTATATCCGCATGGCCAGCCCGCTCTCGGCGGCAATATGGTCAACGTGGACCTGGCCGCCGGGGCGGATGGTACAGCGTTAAGGCACGCGGTGGAGCGCCATTGGCTGGCGGCGTTGGACCAATTCCGGCCGCAGGTGTTATTTATTTCCGCCGGTTTTGACGCCCACTTTCAGGATGATCTGGGCAACCTGCAATGGCTGCCGGAGGATTATGCCTGGCTGACGCAGCAGCTTGTGGCCATGGCCAATCGGCATTGCGCTGGCCGCATTATTTCTGTGCTGGAAGGGGGGTACAATCTTGAATCGCTGGCCCGCTGCGCCGCCGTGCACGTACAAGGTTTGCTGGAGCATCTTTAAGGCAGAGTGTTTTTCGTCAAATGATTTTTCGCCGCTGTTGCCTTGAGCCAGAATCACCAACGAGTGTCTGGAGCCTTGCCTGGAGTGTGGATGGCTGCTTGTGGTGGTATGCGGTCCCGGAGTACAATTTGGATATTAAAATAGGAGCCGAGAGAAGCTAAGGTTGGCCCCGCCGCGGGCAGTGAGGGTTCAAGCAACGATGTAGCTTGGTTTGGCCCGGTAAAGAGGGCGTGGAACATGGCCGGCGGAATAAAGATTGTTAGCCAGTCGCGGAGCAAGGCTCTTGCGAGAGTATGGAGAACCTAGATGGTGTTATCCCTTGAAATTATGCCGCTTGAGGCCAAAGCTTCGGAGCCGCCCGCCCCTAAAACCATCGTCGTTCGCTATGGTTATCTTAAACTCATTGGGGAATTTCCCAGTGACGTTGCAACCAAGGTAGGCTGCGGCAGTAAACTGGTGTTGCGCACGCTGCGCGGCACGGAAATCGGGGAAATGTTAACCACGGTTTGCGGCAATGGCGGCTGTAATAAATCCATCACGCGCGACAAGATGCTGGAATATATCAAGCATTCCGGGGGCAGGAATTTTCCATTCAGCGATAGTGGTCGCGTCTTGCGGGTGGCCACCGCGCAGGATATGGCAGTTCAAAAACGGCTGGACGAGAGGCGGTCGGATTATTTATCCAAGTCGCGGGAACTTGTGGCGCGGCATAAATTGGCGATGAAGATCGTGGAGGTGGAACAGTTGCTGGGCCAGGAGCGGCTGATATTTTATTTTATCAGTGAGCACCGGGTGGATTTTCGCACGTTGGTCCGGGACATGGCCCATGAATTCCACTCGCGCATTGAACTCACGCAGGTGGGCGCACGTGATGAAGCCCGCCTCGTCGCCGATTACGAAAAGTGCGGCCAGCACTGCTGCTGCAAGCAGTTCCTCAAAGTGCTTGCGCCCATTGCCATGCGTTCGGCCAAAATCCAGAAGGGCACGCTTGATCCGGCGAAAATCAGCGGTCGCTGCGGCCGATTGATGTGCTGCCTGCGCTATGAAGATCAAACCTATGAAGACCTTCGCAAACGCCTGCCCAGTAGGAATACGCGAGTGCGCACCGAAAAGGGTGAAGCGTGGGTGTTGGAAGGCCAGATTCTCACCCAACTGGTGATGTTGCAGTTTGATGATGGTGAGCGGGCGGCAGTTCCCATGGAAGAGATTCAGGCCTTTAATCTACCTAAGCCGAAATTGCCCAACGGTCGCACGATGCAGACCGCATTTGATACGGTGCCGGAAGAGCCGCGAACACCGGGCCGCGAAAAAGACGCCGCCGGCCCCGCACCGGGCAGTGCCAATGCCGGTGGTACCCCGGGAAAGTCGGGCGGCCTACCGCGACCTTCACCCTCTGCGGCAAGCGGCAATCAGGCGGGATTGCCCGCGCAGCAGCGCAATAGGCCCGGGCCAGGCAACCCCGCGGGTGCAGGCCGTGCCAACAGGAGTTCGGAACCGACAGCCGCACCTGGTCGCCCGGGCCAGGCCGGCCAGCCAAGCCCATCTGTTGCACCGAATCAGGCAATCCAACTGGTCCAGCGTGATACTGTAAAATCAATTGTGCCATTGGCGATGCCCCGCAGCGATCTGTCTTCCAAGCCGGAAACCCATCCTCAGCCATCGCAAAACAGCCCGCTGTCGGCGACGCCATCCGACCAGGCTGTGGAGGATCAAAAACCGTCGCCAGTTGACCCGGACTTGCCACAGTCACAAGGGTAGGGCGGTGGCAATGTTTTCACAGCTCTTGTTATCCACGCCGGTGTCACGCCGCCGTAAAATATGGGCGTTGCTGATTGCCATGGGCGTGGATGCGCTGCGTTTAATTCTGCTGCCATGGTTTGTCGTGGGTATCGTTTCCCCGTACGATGATCTTTTGGATGTCGCTACAGCCGCTGCGTTGTTATGCGTGCTGGGCTTTCGCTGGAGCCTCCTGGTGGGTTTGGTGATTGAATTGATTCCACTGGTGGAAAGCTTTCCCACGTGGACGGCGTTGGTGTTGAGCGTGCCCATCCAACGTTCGGATTCTGCCGTAACGGCCCAGCCCCAGGCTGGAACTGCCAATTGGAGTACCGGCTGCTGACGGTCCTTATAAGGAGCATCATCGCATGGCGATCTGGCTGCTGAAAACCGAACCCAATATTTACAGTCTTGCGGATTTGCAGCGCGACGGCACCACGGTTTGGGACGGAGTAGCCAATAATTTGGCGCTAAAATATCTCCGGCAGATGCATCCCGCCGACAGGATCTTGATTTATCACACCGGTTCGGAGAAAGCGTGGGTGGGAATGGCCGTTGTTAAATCCGAACCGCGTATGGATGCCAAAGCCAACGACCCTCATCTGGTCGTGGTGGATATTGGTTTTGAACGCACGCTTTCCCAACCGGTAACGCTGCAGGCGTTGAAAGCACAGGCCGGCCTGGTGGGTTGGGATTTTTTGCGTATTGCCCGGCTTTCGGTGGTGCCGGTATCACCTTCGCAATGGACCATCCTAAGCAGAATGGCCGGTATCTAACTGCCCGTCGCCCGCACCTTCGTTCCGCCCGACCCCGCCCCGCTGGCTACGTTTTGCCGGACCCTGGAGCCGTCTATATCGGCATTGAATTTATCAACAGTACCTCTATTGAACCGGCATGTACGGTTCAGCCTGTGCCACGGACATCCGCTGTAATATCATTGGCTGCTTCGGCAGCAGGTGCGCGAGCGTATGAGCGCTAAGAAAAGCGATCAGCTTTCTCCGGCTTTGGAGAATTGCGGCTGGCACGATAAAAGGAGCATGATGGCCGTTTTGCGGCACCAGCAGTGGATAGACTGCCAGTCGATTCCGCGAAATTTTGTGCACTTCAACGAGGAAAAATATTCGTGCCATTCCGGTTGCGCGGGCCGACGCCATTCCCGCCTTTTTCAAAGCGGCGGCATATTTTGTCGGCTGGCCGGCGGCAGCATGCTTTTGCCACCAGGCTTCCATGTCGGCGGAATAAATCAAACGCGGATCCATGGAGCGACAACTCATCCACCATCGGCCGTCAAGCTTGGTCAGGCTGCTGATAAACGCGCCGGTAAGCTCTCCCTTGAGTCTGTCGCCGGGTGCGGCCGCCGGCTTGAAGTGGCAGCAGGTTATTAAAAATCTCTTTTTACCCAGGGGATAAATAAACACAATCATCTGGCTGGGGCGGCCGGTGCCATGGTTCAGCCGCCACACTCCCAGCAGGCTTTTGTCCTGAAGGGCATGGTGCCGCACCACCAAGGATCGGTTGACCGTCAGCGGCGCGCGACAACCCACCAATGCGACCAAAACTCCGGTCGCAGCCAACAAAAGAAAGCGGCGGAAAAACCTCATCGCGGTATCTCCAGGAAAAGCTGCATAACTATTGCGGTGCCTGTGCCAGTCACGGCGAAGTAAATTTATTTTACTGCGTCCCGCCGACTTTTCCATGCGTCTGGCCAGACGTTTTGTTTAGCCCTGGGGGGGGCCTGTCATTAGAACAACGGAGTCTTTTGCTGCGGGCAGTGCAATATCAAGAGTTAACGCAAAGTTGCTGCTGCGGTTTGAGGTATTAGCGCCATCGTCCGGCCTTGCCGATGGACTGGCGATAGGCAGTGGGGGTGCAACCGACGATGTTTTGGAAAGCCTGGTAAAAACGGCTGGGCGAATTGAACCCGCTGTGCAGGGCCACCACGGTTATTTTTCGGTTGGTGGTCAGCAATAGCCGCTGGGCGTGCCCGATGCGCAGCCGGATGACATAGTCCCACAGGCTCTGCCCGCAGCCAGCTTTGAAGAGGCCCATGGCGTAATTGGGATGCAATCCGGCCGCCCGGGCAATCGTAGCCACATTAATATCTTCAAGGAAGTGAGCACTGGCGCAAGCGGTGAGCCTCTGAATGTGATCACCGCCGGCTTCATCGAGCGACGGTTTGGCGGGTTTGGCGCTTAATGAGTGGGCCAGGCGATGTAGCCGGGCATGGGCCTCCAGGATAGCAGCCTGTCGCCGGTTAGCGGAGGAACTCGCACAATCAACGGTCCAGCGGTGCAGCAGCGCGTGATCGGACTCGCCCAGGGCAGTGTCAGGTTCCATCAGTAACCGGCCCTTAAGCATGGGCTGGAGGAGTCGCTGGCCGAGGTTCCATTGCATCAGCCAGGCGATGGGCAGGGTGACCCAGATCATACGCGAGCCAGATTGAACGTCGATCATGCGATGCGGCATCGCTCCCCAGAACATGAACAGGCGTCCGATGATGAGGGGCTGGAATCGACCGGCAATGAGATAGCGTGCGGCTCCGGATAACAGAAAATTCCATTCAATTTCTGCATGGGCATGGGGCTGGTGCTGGGGCTGCAGTGGACCGGTCCAGACGTTAAATCCGAAACTTTCCTGTCGGAAAGCTGGTTGGGTTGCCATACTTGCCACAAGGTTCAGGGTTTAGCTCCTTAGGAAACAGGAGAAGTATAGCAGAACTAGCGGAAGTTGGCGGCATTTGTATCCGGGATAATAAGTGGATGTATGGGAACGGCTATGTTTTATGAAAGGAACTTTTATGCCTGCCGGGAGTTCTCCACTGGATGCCTCCACACTGGTGCACAAGCCAACCGCTTTGGACGATTTTTTCTTTGACCTCAACGGCTATCTTATTTTGCACCATGCGGTGGATGCGGCATTGTTGGCGCAGCTCAACGCCGCCTTTGATCAATTTCCCGATCTGAAACTCAACCAGTGGTGGGGCAATGCCCAGCGGCGGGATTACAATGAACATACCGGTTACGAGTTGCACAATGCGGTGGAATGTGGCGAGCCGTTTGAGGCATTAATCGATCATCCCCGTTGGATTCAATACGTGCTGCGTTACTGTGGCGAGCAGGACAGTTATGTGCAAGGGCTGTTTATAGACGAGGCCATTGCTTCCATCCGCCGGTCAGGCGGGCACCACCCGGTTCATTCCGGCGGCTATCGCGGGGCCCTGCGGGGGGCCTATCACTATGCCAACGGAGTCTTTCGCTGCGGGCAGTGCAATATCATTTTGGCGCTGACTGATATCGGTCCCGGCGATGGCCCGACGATGGTGATTCCGGGCAGCCACAAGTCCAACTTTCCGCATCCGCAGGCGGGTGATTATGTCAGGGGTGATGCCATGGACATGCTTCCCGGGGCGATTCCGGTGTATCTCAAGGCCGGGGATGCAGTGCTGTTTGTGGATGGTCTCATGCATGGTGGATCGAGCCGGACCAACAAAACCGGCGAGCGGCGCGTGACGATCTATCGCTATGGCCCGCTCTGGGCATCCACGCGGTTTGGGTTTGAATATTCGCAGTCGCTGCTGCAACGGCTTACGCCGGCCCGCCGGAAGATTTTGCAGCCGGTGGAGCCTGTGCGTCCGCCCAGGAGTTAACGCAAAACTGCGGCTGCGGTTTCCTGCGGCACGGGTGCTTCGGCTTCGTGGTAAATAGGGATATTGAAGCGGCCGGTATGGCTGACACGGGACAGCGTGGGGTTGGGGCTGCTTGGCTCTACCGGGCCATTGGCGTAACCACGCCAGTTCAGGTCCAGATCACGAACCATTTGGTGATCGGCCGCCGGGCTGCGGCCATAGGTGGTCAGGTAATTTCCGATCATGGTGCTGTCCGCCCCTGCAAAAAATATCCAGCTTTGCAGATCCCGCAGGCAAACCTCGCGGCCACCCGCCACCTTGAGTTCCACGCCAGGATAAATAAAGCGGCACAGACTGATGATTTTAAGGCATTCCATCGGCGGCAGTTTGGGCAACTCTTCCAGCGGAGTGCCGGCAATGGCGTTGAGAAAGTTCAGCGGCATCACATCCACACCGATATCACGCAGGGTGAAGACCATATCCAAACGGTCTTCCCAAGTTTCACCCATGCCGAAAATACCGCCGGAACAAAGTGAAAGCCCGGCGCTCTTGGCGATTTTGAGCGTGTTGAGACGCTCTTCATAAGGGTGGGTGGAAACAATGGTCGGATAAAAATTGCGGCTTGTTTCAAGATTATGGTTGACGCGCCGTACGCCATTGTCATAAAGATATCGGGCGGTTTCCGGAGTCAGCGCTCCAAGGGTGGCGCAGGCGCGGGTTTTGCCGGAGACGGCGATTTTTTGCAGCAGCGGTGCCAGCCAGTTTTCCAGTTCGCCGCGGGTTGGTCCGCGACCGCTGTTGACAATGCCGAAACTGTCGGCTCCGACTGCAGCGGCATGGGTGGCGCTATCAAGTACCTGCTGATCGGTTAATTTTGCTTGGCCCTGTACCGCGGTCTGGTAGTGGGATGACTGGGCGCAAAACTTGCAATCTTCTGAGCATCCTCCGACCTTGGCCGCCACAATGGCGCAAAACCGTACGTCCCGGCCTTTGAAATGGATGCGGATTTTATTGGCCCAGTAGAACAGATCATAGACATCGTCGCCACTTACGCCGATAAGCGCTCTGGCGTCGTCGCGGGAAAAAATTCCTCCGGCCAAGGCTTTTTGAGCCAGGGATTCAACTAGTTGCAGCACGAAATTCTCCTTGGACTTACAGTGTTGGTTCGGCATTCATTCCCGGCTTTCCAGCCACCGAGGCCGAAAACGGGAAAATTTTAACGCCGCTTGCTGGTGCTGCGCTTCTTACCTCAGGGGCTGCGGGTGGAACCGTCGCCGCAGGGACACATAGCTTTGCAGTTTCAGTACCCGGCCATCAAGCATATAAGAAAGCAGCAGCTTGTGCCGCTGGTCATATACGGTCAGAAAATTGGCGTTCATGCCGCCGGTACCCCATGTCAGCATGGTATAATCACCACCGGTGGTCAGGATGTCCGCGCGTGCGGCCGGGCGGTTGTTGGGCATAAGCAAAGCCACACTCATCACCAAGGCGGTGATGAGAAGCGCGCCGATCAGAAAGGAATCACGTTTCATGTTGATACTCCGTGTTTGGGGGTCTTAACATTTTTGGTATGGCCGGACCGCCGTCGGCGGAAAGCCATTTTCATGGGAGGTTGCGTCCAGTGCAACAGAAATTTACCGTTTGACAATGCGCTTTACGTCGGCACTGACGCTGTGCGGTGCGATGAAAAGAGGATTCTGCAAGCTATTGCCTTGCGAAATAATGCCGGATATCACCCCCGTGCTGGTGTTAAGCACGTAGACCACACCACCGATGTTGGCCTGCCCCGAGGCAAATAAATAGCCTCCGGAACCGGCCACCTGACCACGCGCGGCGGGTGTGTGCATTTGTTGGGCGATTCCCGCTAACAGGGCCAGATTGAGTGCCGCAAGCCCTGCAATCAACCATTTGGTTCGTGTCATAAGACACCTCCTTATAAAAAAGCGTTCCGATGCCATCTCCAGGGAAAAGCGCAGCTATGATGCGCTGAAAATCACCCTGCATACGTCTTCTTTTATTGTACGCTGTTCCTGCACTTGGCGCTCCGGCGATTCCAGGCGTTACGGTTTGCGGCGATGGGCGCTGCGAAACGCTACCACCGTGATCATCACCAGTGCCAAGCCGGAGATAATATAAGCGATCATCGGTCCATGAGTCTGGCTGAGCCGCGGAATCACAGGCGGCACCTTCCTCAGTTGCGCTTGGACCACTTCTGGTGCCGTTGCCAACGCGCCATAAACGAGGATGGCCCCGATGGTCCGCATGAAACCAATAGTCCGGTTGCTATTCATATTGGGAATCATAAACTTCCTGCCGATGAAGTCAAGAGAGTGTCAGTCCCAATCATCATCAAGGACGGGGCGTTTTCCAGATTTCCCCGCATTGGTGATCCGTTTACTCCGATCGGTCGAAGCGGCACGGATATTTCTGTTGTCGAAAGCCATCCAACCGTCGCTTTCATCGCCAGCGTCTATCCTCGCCTAATGGACAGGTTCTGGTGCCAAGGCTTAATTCACGCCATGTAAATTCGCGGGTATGATGATGGTAGTTTGGACTAGAGGTGACTTTGCAAACGCTGATTTTTCTGGTGCTTTGGGGCATAGAGTTGCTGCTGGCGATTTGGGGCCTGCGGATTGCCCAGTTTTTCAGCTATAGAATGCCGAAAGTTGCAGCTCGACTCGTGACTGACTGGTCTCCGATGGTGGCGGTCATTTTACCTATCAAGGGTGTGGAATCGGGTACTCATGCGAATTTGGAAGCAGTGCTGCACCAAGCCTATCAGCATTACCGGGTCATTGCCACGGTGGAAAGCGCCGATGATCCGGTATGCGAGGTGATTCGTGAGATGCAAAAGAAGTTGCCGCCGGGCAAGCTGGATCTTGTCGTTGCCGGCCGGGCGACGGAAAGAGGGCAGAAGGTGCAAAACGCGTTAAAAGCGGTTGCGGCGACGACGGACCAGGACGAAGTTTTAGCGTTTGTGGATGGCGACGCAAATCTGGGTCCGCAGTGTTTACAGGCTTTGATCGGGCCGTTGGGATATGGCCCGCATATCGGTGCGACGACGGGCTACAGGTTTTACATACCGGTCAATTCGCATGCGGCCAATGCCATCGTCTCGATATCCAATGCGATTGTGGCAAGTTTGTTTGGTCCCTACCGGCGCACGGTGGCGTGGGGCGGCTCCATGGCCATTCGGCGGGCGGATTTTTATGGGTATGGGGTGGACGCGGCGTGGAACCACGCCCTTAGCGACGATTTTACGCTCTCCTGGTGTGTGCGAAAAAAAGCGGGCGTGAAAATTCATTTTGTGCCGCAGTGCCTGGTGGCCTCCACCGCGGATTATGGTTTTGACAGCCTCTTTGAATTCATGACCCGGCAGTTTCGCATCACCCGGATAAGTGCGTGGCACTTATGGGCGAGCGCTACGGTGGGCTCAGGCCTGTACCTGCTGACTTTTTTTTCCTCACTTTATTTTGCCATATCCGGTTTTTACCTGCACCAATGGGGTGGGGCGACGGGATCGCTGGCGGTGTTGGTCGTGCTGTACGTGTTGAGCATCTTGCGCGGACTGATGTTACTGCGTGGCGGCCGCCGGCTGCTGCCGAGCCACGCCGCAGCGTTAAATCGCGTGTGGTGGTGGTATGCACTGGGCTTTCCGCTGGTGCAGGCCTGGATGCTGCTGACACTGGTTGCGGCGGGTGTTGGACGGCGCATGACTTGGCGGGGAATCCGGTATCGCATGGTAAGCCCCCTGGAAACCGAAGTGCTGAGCCGGGTGGAATGAAGCAGGGGAGATGAGATTATTCCGGGCACAGGCGAGTTTGGGCATTCGTGGTGCCGATCAGAAATTTACAGCGTGAAGGCCGGCCGACCACCGGTTCGCCGTCAAGACCAACGCCAAAAGATTCAAGTTGTACGTAGCGCCCACTGTTTTCCTCCAGGAACGCCAGGGGAATGCTTTGCGCCGCGTCATTGTACAATTGCACGGTCCACGGGCGGACGATGGCACCCGGCAGGTGCAAAGGCGTATACGGTGGAGAGGCCACCAGTCTTGTGCCGTCTGGCAAGGTGCCCACATAAACATGGGCGGGATCCAGGGATAATTCTGTGCCGGCTGGAAATTCCCGTGTCGCGACGATGGCCCAGATATAGCCTTCGATGAATTGTTGGCTTTGCAGATAGGGGACAGAGTCCATGTAGCGGCTGGTCATGGCGGTTTATTCCTCTCCGCGGATGAGATCTTCATGGCTTTCCCGTTTGCGGATGATGCGCCAGTTGGAACCATCCACCAGAATTTCCACCGCCCGGGGGCGGGCATTGTATTGGCTGCTCATGGCAAAGCCGTAGGCTCCGGCGGAAAACAGGGCCAGAAGATCGCCGCGGCGCAGCGGCGGAAGGTGGCGATCCTGGGCAAAATAATCACCGCTTTCGCAGATTGGTCCGACCACATCCACAAGTTCATCATCGGGACTGCGCAGCGTGCTAAGCCGGCTTGCGGGCAGGTGGGTGGGTGCCGTCGGCCATATAAAATGGTAGCTCTCGTAAAGAGTGGGGCGAATGAGGTCATTCATGGCGGCATCCACGATAATAAACTTGCGGCGTCCGCCCTGTTTCACGTATTGAACGCGGGACACAAGAATGCCGGCGTTGCAGGAAATGGACCGGCCCGGTTCCAGGAGTACCTTCAGGCCGGTATTTTGCAGCAGGGGCACAATGGCCGCGGCGTAGACTTCAGCATGAGGGGCTTCGTTGCCTTCATAAAACGCGGCGAATCCACCGCCGATATCAATAGTGTCCACGCGGATGCCGCGTTGCCGGAGACGTTGAATCAGTTGGAGAGCCTTGCCGATGGCGTCGACGTAGGGCTGGACGGTTTTAATGGGTGAGCCGATGTGCAGGTGCAGAGCATTGAGCCGGACATGTGTGGCGGCCGCGGCCTGCACATAAAATTCCTCAGCCCGGTCAATATCGACGCCGAATTTGGTATCCTTCTTTCCGGTGAGCGTTTTGACGTGAGTTCCGTGGCTGGTAACGTCCGGATTGACGCGGAGTGCGGCCCTGGTATGGACGGATTTCTGGGCCGCAAGACGCTCCAGGTTCCAGAATTCTTCTTCGCTTTCGATATTAAACCAACCGATGCCGGCGTCCAGGGCGTCGTTTATTTCCGGATCGGTTTTTCCCACGCCGGCAAAAACGATTTTGGACGGATCCGCTCCGGCGCGGCGGGCACGAAAGAGTTCTCCGCCGGAAACCACATCGAACCCGCTGCCGCAGGCCCGCAGCGCAGCCAGAATAGCCAGGTTGCCGCAGCTTTTAACGGAATAGCAGATCAGCGGGTGCAGGGGGGCAAATGCTTCGGCGATACGCTGATAGTGCGTTTGCAGCGTGGCCAAAGAGTAGATGTAGGCAGGAGTGCCAACCTGGCGAACAATGTCCTCCACCGGCACCTGTTCGCAGTAAAGTTGTCCGTCGCGATATATGAAGTGATCCATGGTATGTGCTTTCGTGCATGCAGGGGTTTAGGGGCCGCAGTGTCACCGCCGACACCGGATTGGGCCGACGATTAAGCGAACTTCTGGAGAAAATCGATGGCGGCACGCGCCGCTTCCTCCGCGGTACTTTCGTAAGGATATAACTCCACAGTTACCCAGCCGGTGTATTGAATCGTACGGATGGCTTTAAAAATAGCGGGCCAGTTCATGGCTCCGCGGCCGGGAATGAGATGCTGATGAATGCGATCTTCCCGGATATCCTCCAGATGAATGTGGGCAATCCAGGGCTGTGCGTCCTCCAGCACGCGGGCCGGGTCTTCGCCGACACAGAAAAAATGCCCAAGATCGCAGTTCATTTTGAGGTTCGGATGATTCATGCGGGAAAGAAACTCGATGCACTGCGTGCTGGTTTCAATCAGCAGGCCGGGTTCAGGTTCAACCGTCAGAATGATGTGATGCTTTTGAGCGGCGGGCAGTACTTCGCGCAAGCCCGCTTCGTAACGGTCGAGGCCTGTGGCCTGGTCATCAGTGCCCAGGGGACCGCCGGGCTGAAGCGAAATGGTTTTGGCTCCTAATGCGGCGGCCATTTCGATGCAGTTGAGGGTATGAGTGATGCGCTGCCGGCGCAAGGTGGGATCGGCTTCGATCCAGGATGGGTGGTACGTATCGCCCAGGGCAAACAGGGTGAAGGCGTTGATGTTGGAGATTCCGAGTTTGAATTTCTCCAGCAAACTCTTCAAGGATTGGATTCGGACCGGAGATATATGAGGCGGGTATGCATGGGGTACATCCGCCATAATTTCAACCCCTGCATACCCCAGAGCGGCAATGCTGCTGATGGCGTCCTCCAGGGAATGCTTTTTGTAGGCATTGGTTGAAAAGGCGAATTTTACCATGTTACTCGGCAATATCCACACCCATCGACCGGGCGGTTCCCGCAATGACGCGTTCGGCTGCGGCAACGTCTGAGGCAACCAGGTCTGGATATTTTTCCTGGGCGATCTTGCGCAATTGGGCCTTCGTCAGCTTGCCGATCTTATTTTTATTCGGCTCGCCGCTGCCTTTTTCCAGACCCAGCACATCTTTAATCATGACCGATGCGGGTGGGGTTTTGATAACGAAGTCAAAGGATTTGTCATTGTAGACCGTGACTTCTACGCCCACCACTTTGCCTTTAAGCGCAGCGGTGGCGGCATTAAAACGCTGAATGAACTGCCCGGGATTGACACCATTGGCACCGAGTACGGGACCAAGCGGTGGAGCGGGCGTGGCCGTACCGCCCGGGGCCTGCATTTTAAAACGTTTGACTATTTCCTTGGCCTTGGCCATCGAATGCCTCAACTTTCTGTAAAAACGTAAACTCTATTTCCAGGCACAATCCACAAAAGGTCTGCAGCCTTTCAGGTGCCGGAATGTCTTTCCTTATTGGACCAATATTCTTCCCGTCCTCCGACCGATTCGGAGGGCGATTCATGCAGCACGCTGATACGGGTAACACGATGTCCGCGTTGCTGCAGTCTGAACCGGGTCTGAGAAATAAAACGCCGCACCGAGTAAGCCGCAATAGCGAAGACCGCCAAACCCAACAACACGCAAACTACTATAAAAAGGAAAAAGAACGCGGCGATAAGGGTGGCGGCGCCAACAATCAGTGTCAGTACCACGCGCAGCACATACGGCAACATCCATCTTCGACGAGGCGGCTCAACTGATTGCCCAAAGCCATGATATGCCACTAATTTGATCATTTTAAAACCAAGTCCCAATACGGCGTATGCCCGCGGCGGATCCGCGATGCTCATTGCACCTTTTCAAGCTGCCAGTATTCAAGCTCCAGCGGCGTGGCACGGCCGAAAATGGTAACGATGACGCGGACGATGCCCTTGTCCGGGAAGATTTCGTCGACATTGCCTTCGAAGCTCTCGAAAGGCCCTTCTTTAATTTTAACCGCATCGCCCTTAAGGAAATCCACCTTGACCGCCGGGCCGGCTTCTGGTTTGTCCGCCTCGGCGAGTATTTTTTCAACCTCTTTGTCTGTCATCGGTAAGGGCTTATTTTTGTGGCCGATGAAGTCGCCTACTCCCTGGGTTTCCTTAAAAAGATAATAGGCCGGCTCCCGGATGGTTCCGTCGGAAGCCAAATCCATCTCGATAAACACATAACCGGGATATAGCTTGCGATCGGCGAGCTTTTGCTGTCCACCCTTGACGTGCTTGACCCGTTCTTTCGGAACCAGGACGCGACCAATCAGATCGCCAAGATTTTCGATCTTGATTTTTCGCTCCAGCGCTTCGCGGACGGAATCTTCCCGATTTGACGCCACTTTAAGCACAAACCATTGTTTTGTTGAAGTTGTCACAAAGACTCCAGGAATTTCATTTGTTGTAACACGTCCGACTCGCGTTTATCCATGGACCATCCGGTACACATGGCGGACTGCGCCGTATCCGCCGACGCCTCGGTTCACCTTTTATGATAGCACATGAATGGCCTGAAAGAGCCAAACAAAGCCAAAGTCCACCAGCCACAGCATTCCAGCCAGCAGAAACACCATCAGAACCACGAGTTTGGTGGCCGTAACCACCACTCGAGGCAGTGGCCAGGCCACTTTACGCATTTCGCTTTCGGTGAGAATCATAAAATCGGCAAACTTGGGCTTGTTGACGATCCAGAAGGAGAAGATAGCTCCGACCGCCGCCAAAATGAGCGAAACAATAGCCTTGATGTAACTGGGTTGCAGTGCGATGATGCGGTCATCGACCCAGCGTATGCCTAAAAGCAAAATAATGGCTATGCCAGCCACCGTGCCCATGCGCACGTATTTGCCCTGTCCCTTTTTGTATATGTTAAACACTGACAATGGCAGTCCTCTTCTTTGTTTTTCGTGCGGCGGCGGGCCGCAGGGGCTTTCAGCGCAATCGTGCGGAACTTCTCCTGTTCAGCCCCTGTTTTCTCAATTGCCGTGCGCGCCTGCCTGACCACCACGACAGGCAGGAGTCGAACCTGCAACCCCCGGTTTTGGAGACCGGTGCTCTGCCAATTGAGCTACTGTCGTATCATCCGCTCATCGCAGCCACAGGCTTCGGATTCGAAATAGCGTTTACGCAAAATCCTGCCAAATCAACGGATACTCCAAAGCCAGCGGGCTGACGGATTACTTGCCCTTCTTTATCTTATGTTCCGTATGTTTTCGCAATCGCGGAGAAAATTTATGGAACAACTTTTTGGTGTCCATTTCCTTCGGATTAATGCTCATCCGATAATTCAGATCCTGCGTCTGCGTACATTGCAGCCAAACCCATTCGCGAGCCATTGTTGATACTCCGTTGTTGACAAATTCCCTGTTCCGGGTCAGGCGATAATCTTGGTAACCACACCGGCTCCCACCGTGCGACCGCCTTCACGGATGGCAAACCGCACGCCCTGTTCCATGGCAATGGGACATTCGCCCAGGTCGACTGTGATTTTCACGTTGTCACCGGGCATGACCATCTCCGTGCCGGTCGGCAGGTCCAGCGAGCCGGTAACATCGGTCGTCCGGAAATAAAACTGCGGACGATAGCCTTTGAAAAATGCGGTATGTCGACCGCCTTCTTCTTTGGTGAGAACATAAATTTCCGCTTCGAACTTGGTGTGCGGCGTGATGGACCCGGGTTTGGCCAGCACCTGGCCTCGCTCCAGTTGTTCTTTTTCGACGCCACGCAGCAAGAGGCCCACGTTGTCGCCGGGAATTGCGGAATCCAGAGTTTTCTGGAACATTTCGACGCCGGTAACCACTGTTTTCTGGGAGTCTTTTTTCAGACCGACAATTTCCAGTTCGTCGCCCACTTTGACCGTACCACGTTCCACGCGGCCCGTACCGACCGTGCCCCGGCCCTTAATGGAGAACACGTCTTCAACCGGCATGAGGAACGGCTTGTCTGTTTCGCGCACAGGTTCCGGTATGTAGCTGTCGAGGGCTTCCACCAGTTTCAGGATCGGCTCGATGGCCTTGGCATCCGTGGGGTTCTTAAGGGCATTGACTGCCGCCCCGCGAATGATCGGGATCTCGTCGCCGGGGAATTTGTACTTGTTGAGCAATTCACGAATTTCCAGTTCCACCAGTTCCAGCAGTTCCGGATCATCAACCAGGTCGACCTTGTTGAGGAATACCACAATCCGCGGCACGTTGACCTGCCGAGCCAGCAGCACGTGTTCGCGGGTTTGCGGCATGGGACCGTCCGCCGCGGAAACCACGAGGATGGCACCATCCATCTGGGCTGCACCGGTGATCATGTTTTTGACGAAATCGGCGTGTCCCGGGCAGTCAATGTGAGCATAGTGCCGCTTGTCGGATTCGTATTCCACGTGGGAGACGGCAATGGTGACGATCTTGCTTGGATCACGTCGCCCCTGCTTTTCCGACGCCTTGGCGACGGTGTCATAGGCTACCGCCGTGGCCAGGCCTCTCTGGGCCAGCACGGTGGTCAGCGCTGCGGTGAGTGTGGTCTTGCCGTGATCGATATGTCCGATCGTGCCGACGTTTACGTGAGGTTTCTTACGTTCAAATACGCCTTTAGCCATGGAAATAAACTCCTACAGGTAAAAAATATACGCAAGGGTATGATCACGAACAACGGATTACACCCGCCTACAACAAGTTTTAGCTCACCGCATCCAACCTCGGATGGCCTTGAGCGGTGGTGTTTCCACTATCGCACCGGCAAGCCCATCAAGCTACTGATGGGACTTGAACCCATGACCTCGTCCTTACCAAGGACGCGCTCTACCAACTGAGCTACAGCAGCGTTACCGCCGGTGCCCGGTAATCTTAGCCGGTCCGAAACCATCAGCCAAGTGCGGCAATTGCACCCACAACCTGCAATTTGGCAGGCCACCAGCCTGGCACCATCCGGACCGCAATCCCGGCATTACCGGGAAAGACGAGTCAGTTTACCGCTTTGCAGCGGTGGCTGCAAGAGTCTGTCTTCAGGCACGCCGGGCGGAGGGGCAAATAAGGGTGGATTACGGGATTCGAACCCGCGACCCCGAGGACCACAACCTCGTGCTCTAGCCAGCTGAGCTAAATCCACCGTACCATTATTGTATCCCTTCGGATTTCCGCTCCTCTATACAACTTTTTTCAGCGGGTCGATATCACCTTGTTAACGGGCTTCGCTGAAAACATCAGTGTATGCGCAATAGTCCAAGCCGTCAACGGCGGTTTGAATGCCCGGCAATTTCCAGTTCGGCGAATAAAGCCTCAGATGCAAGGGGTAGGTGCAAAAACAAACACTGCCAGGAGGCACTATTTATGAACGTAAAAGATGCTTGCCAACGTCTGTTAGCATTAACTGTGGGCGATTTTCTTGGACCGTAGGCTGATACGGCTGCGCGGCGATCGCACACGTCGATCCCCATGTTGGCGTGATGACCTGCAACGTCTGAAGGCAAACGCCGGTAAGACCGCGGCACGTATCACCCGGTTCCATTCGCCGGACGGCGGCGCAGGTGTGGTAGCTATCGGGACTACATTTTTATCAAAAAAAATACAGCCCCATCCAGCGTTCACACGCTACGAAGCGGGAATGAATGATGGCCGGCCGGATATGCTCGATTTTTTTTGTTTGCTGATTATTTGGTATGGGTATTTTGATTACTCACTTCCGCACGAACAATTTATTCCATTATGTTAATGTCTTGGGTGTTGCTGGCTATGTTGATTCCCAACGCTCTAAGTGGACGCTTGTGTTTTCTGGCTATCGGCGGGGCGCAAGGCCCAACGGATCGATGCCGCGGCGTTGACCGCGTCGGAGGTATCAGTACCTACGTGAGTTGCCGGGGATCCCCCGGAATTATTACGCTGCAGAACCTTGCAGTTGGACCTGGCCTACGCTATAGTGGGCGGCTGTGATGTTGTGCCATCCCGGCGCAAGTCATTTCCGTCCCGAGTTACCGGTTATTCGGGCACCAGGCGTTGGTCGTGACGGAAAAATGTCCTCCACCTCGGCCACATTTGGCACGGGTGCGGGTTTCAACGCCGCATCCGGACGAAAGGCGATGCTTTACCCATTGCAATGCGCACCGCAAGGCCGCTAGATCGGTGTTGTGGGGCGGTTTTGAAGGATAATTTATTCGTTGCCGATTGACGGCGGCGAGACAGATGACCCACTTTTTTACCACTGGAGACTCCTATGACGGATCAGAAATCAGCAAATCCCGCTCAGAATGAACAGGTGCATACGCACGAACATAGCCACGACCATGGGCATGAGCATGATCACTCTCATGACACGCCAAACGACAACCTTCCGCCCAATACGGTTACGCTGGAAGATGCCGGGGCGGCGCGGAAAAAAGTTGTCATCTCGATTCCCGCGGAACGCGTGGCGGCCAAATTTCAGCAGGTTTACAAGGAACTTCACAGAGATGCCGCAGTCCCCGGCTTTCGCCGCGGGCGAGTACCCCGGAGGATCTTGGAAAAGCGATTCGGCAGCAATGCCCGTGACACCATCAAGAGCCAGCTTATTGCCGAAAGCTATGAGGCCGCGGTTGAAGACCACCACCTGAATGTGATCAGCCAGCCGGAAATGGACGCGGGAAAAATTGAACTCCCGGAATCTGGTCCCATGTTGATCGAACTGTTTGTGGAAATCATTCCCGAATTTGCCCTGCCGGACCTGAACGGCATTGAGATTAAAAAGCCTCTGCTGCAACCCACCGAAGAGCGTTTCCAGGTGGCCCTGGAAACCTTGGCGAAAAATCTTGGATCGTGGAAGCCGGCGACGCAACCGGCGCAGCCCAATGATCGCATCAATGCGGCGGTGGACATTTTTAATGAAGATGGATCGTCGCTGGCACAGATTCCATCAACGTCTATGGCGGTGCAGGCGGGATCTTTGCTGGGCATCACCTTTGATGATTTGGCCCAGCGGTTGACGGGAGCAACCGCCGGCTCGACGGTAGAACTTTCTGGAAAAGTCCCGGATGATTTTCCGCAGGAACAATTTCGCGGTCGCAATGTCAAAATAGTTTTGCACGTGACCGGTGTCGAATATCAGCATATCCCGGAACTCAACGACCAACTGGCTCAGGAAAACGGCTTTACTGATGTGGCGGATCTGCACGCCGCCATGCGCGAGGCGCTGCAAACCCGGCTGAACAGTGAAATGGATCGCATCATGCAGTCCCAGGTTCTAAGCACGTTGCTCCAGCGAACGGCCCTGGATATGCCGGCCAAAGTTTCGGCCCGACAGAGCGAAAGTGTGCTGCGCCGCCGGGCTACGGAATGGATGCAGCGGGGCGTGCCCATTGCCGAGATTGAAAAACATATGGGCGAACTGAAAGCCGCTTCCACCCAGGAAGCTCTTCGTGACCTGAAAGCGGCCTTCATTGTCAACCGCCTGGCGGAGGAGTTTCACATTACCATTACCCCCGCCGAACTCAATACGGAAATCGCCGCGATTGCGACCCAGTATGGCCGCCGACCGGAAAAATTGCGGCAGGAACTCGCAGCCAACGGACGACTTGAGGATCTGGCGCAGCAGATACTGCAGCGTAATGTGCTGGCCCATGTCATTTCGCTTTCCAAGGTGGTCGAAATTGATGAAGCGGCCTGGAATGAATTGATGCGCAATCCGGCGGCCCCCGAGGGTGGCCTCAATGTGGCTGGTGTGCCATTGGCTGCGGCATCGTCTGAACAAAATGCGACGTAAGCCATGGACAAGCATCGTGGTGCGGGCTATCCCACACCACGGATCCTGCAGAAGATGTTCCGGTGTGAGGATTGGCCGATGGGGCTGATCCCGGGAAATCTCATGTGCGGTGCAGTGTTCTTTGGTGGCTAGGCTAGTGCGGCAGGATATTTGTAATGGCCCCAACCGATTCAGCAACCTCCTGCCAGCAAGCCAATTCGCCGGAGGTTGAGCACCGTCGCAAGGTTCGCAGCTTTCAGATCGACATGTATCCGGCGTTGTGTCGGAGTCGCGACAAAAATTGGTATTTTCATCAGTATCTGGCCCGGTTGGTGGGCCGCCATGTTTTACCGGGGTCTTCCGTCATTGACCTGGGCTGTGGCAATGGCGATATGCTGGCGGCATTCAAGCCTGCCCGCGGCGTGGGCATCGACTTTAATCCCGCAGTTATTGCTGAAGCCCGGGCGAAGCATCCAGAGCTGACTTTCCATGAAATGGACATCGAATCGGTTGCCAGTCTGGGTCTGCCGAAGTTCGACTACGTGATTTTGTCCGGTGTGCTGCCGCAACTCTATGATCTTCATTCTTCTTTGGTGGCCATCGCCGGGCTATGCCACCGCGACACACGCTTGATTATCGCTACTTTCAGCCGCCTGTGGCAACCCGTGATCCGGCTGGGAGAAGCGTGCGGACTTAAGCAGCGCATTATTGATGAAAGCTGGCTGCCCAGCGACGAAATTCGCAACATTCTGGCCCAAAACGAATTTTCCATGATTCGCCAGACGGAAGGCATTTTACTGCCGCTGCACGTTCCATTGCTAAGTAACCTGGTCAACCGTTGGGTTGCCCCTCTGCCGTTACTGCGGCAGTTGGACCTGTGCACTATCACCATAGCCCGCATTCTTCCAGCGGCGGATGCTGCGCGGACGAACTCGGTCAGTGTGATTGTGCCGGTGCGCAATGAGGCGGGCAATATTCCATCGCTGGTGAATCGGCTGCCGGTCATGGCGGACACGCAGGAAGTTGTTTTTGTGGAAGGCAACAGCACCGATGATACGTGGCAGACCGTGCAGGACGCCGTCAAAAACTACACCGGACCTTTTCAGATGCGGGCCATGCAGCAGCCGGGACGGGGCAAAGGCGACGCTGTACGTGTGGGATTTGGTGCCGCCACCGGAGATATCCTGCTGATTTTAGATGGCGACTTATCCGTGCCGCCTGAAGAATTACCGCGTTTTGTCGATCTTATCCGCAGCGGCCGCTGTGAATTTGCCAATGGTTCCCGGCTGGTCTACCCCATGGAAGATCAGGCCATGCAGTTTTTGAACATGATCGCCAATAAGTGTTTCGGATGGATGTTCACCTTTCTTCTGGGCCAGCGATTACGCGATACCTTGTGCGGCACCAAGGTGCTGACGCGCCAGAATTATCTGAAGATCGCCGCTAATCACGATTACTTCGGCGATTTTGATCCGTTTGGTGACTTCGACCTGTTGTTTGGGGCGGCCCGGCTAAATCTGAAAATTATGGATGTGCCCGTGCACTATAAACAGCGCACGTATGGCAGTACCAATATCGCGCGGTTTCGACACGGCTTGCTGCTGATCCGCATGTGCGGCGTGGCCGCCCGCAAAATCACGTTTGTGTAGGTGCAACGCTCCGCAGGATCGGGAAACAGTGGCGGCGCTCGGCAATAGCGCATGGAATGGTATCAACCGCGAGTTGGACACCTTGGGGTGAAAAGCTCATTACCGGCCTGCTAAACCTCCGGGCCGTCGAGGTGGGGGCGACGGGGTGGTTGCCATGCGCAATTAGGTTGTGGGATAACCGCTCCGCTGGTCGAGCGCCAGGCCTTGAGCAAGTCATGGAGTTCCTGTCTGATGGCCGGATTGTCGGTGGCTGCATTTCGGATTTCCGCGAGGTCCTCACGCAGGTGGTAGAGTTCCAGAGTTTGGGTTTCAAAGAATTCAATAAGCTTCCAGTCTCCCTGGCGGATGGAACAGGCCGGCGTGCCGCCCTGATTGCCGTAATGCGGATAATGCCAGAAAAGCGGTCGGTTCGACCATGGCTGATTTAACAGCAGCGGCATCAGACTGAGGCCTGCAATCTCCGATGAGGTAGGCGTTGCTCCGGTCGCCGCATCCAAAAGCGTTGGAAAAATATCCGGGCTGGATATGGGCTGAGCAGGGCGGATGCCGGGCAAAATTCTTTTGGGCCAACGCACGATAAACGGCACACGGATTCCTCCTTCATACATCCAGCCTTTGCCCTGCGCCAAGGGAGAATTGCACGTAGGTGAGCCTTCCGCAGTAGAAAGGCCGCCATTATCGGAGGTAAAAATAACCAGGGTGTTGTCGGCCCGTCCGCAGGTTGCCAATGCCTGCAGCAGCCGGCCGATGTTGGAATCCAGATTTTCAATCATGGCGGCATAAACCGGTTCAGACTGCAACAGACGGCGTCGTACCCGTTGATCTGCCTTATGGTCGCACGGAAAATATTCGCCATCCTGAAAGGTGGGCAAGCTGTCCAGCCCCATGGCGTGCGCCTTTTTCCGGTATTTTTCGATTAAAGCCTGTGGTGCTTGAATGGGGGTATGAACGGCATAGTAGCAGAGATTCAAAAAATAGGGTTGCGTATACGGTGTTTGCAGCAGGCGAATAGCTTCGTCGGTAAGCCGATCTGCCAGGTAGCTGCCGGGCTCGCCTTCCGCTAAGTTGGGAAGGCCCCAGGGAGCGAAGTGGCCTTGCCGCGGATTGCCCCATCCGCATCCGCCAATATTGAGGTCAAAACCATGCTGTTCCGGCCAGGTATCCGTATCGCCCAGGTGCCATTTTCCGATATGCCATGTGCGGTAGCCCGCGTGCCGAAGTGCTGTGGCAATGGTGGTTTCATGCCGGGGCAGATGATCGAGATAGGGTACAGCCATCAGGCGGCCCTGGCTGCGGGCACCAATCCAATCGGTGATGCCGAGTGTGGCGGGATATTTTCCCGTCAGAAGACTGGCCCGCGTGGGGGAGCAAACGGGAGCGGCGGCGTAGGCATCAGTCAGCATCGCGCCTTGTGCGGCTAACTGATCAATGTGCGGCGTTTCATAAAAGGTGCTGCCATAGCAGGTCAGGTCTTTCCAGCCCAGATCATCGATCAGGATAAAAATGATATCGGGTGCAGTATCCGGGGCATCGTTTATCGTCATAAACTGGAACCACAGCATTTTTTGAACTTTTTCCCGCTGCCACAAGGGCATGGATCGTTGCGATCAGGTGGCTCCCCGGAGCGGATTTGTTTCGCCTGAATACGCATAATTTCCGCGGCCGGGCGGTGTTGGCGCAATAATGCAGCCATCTGTTTCATATATGGATCCACGTGCTTGAAAAATCGCTTATAGGCGGGACACAGGTAATTCAAGCCCGGTTCTCCATCGGGTGTCCGGATAAACCGGTGCTTGGGGCATTCGCCATTGCACGCGAAACGTACCTCGCAGCGGCGACAGTAATCGGGCAGCGTATCCAGCTTGTCAGATCCGAATTTTTTCTGAAAATCAGAATTAACCATCGCTCCCAGGGATTGGTTTAGAATATTACCGAGTTTGTAATCGGGATAAACGTAGTGATCGCACGAATAAACATCGCCATTGTGTTCAATCGCCATGGCGGTCCCGCATTTCTCGGCAAATACGCACAGGCCGGATCCGGCCCCCAGCCAGTTGGCTAAGGCGACATCAAAAGTCTGCACAAATATTTTTCCGACATCATGGCGAACCCAGTCGTCAAAAATCTCCACTAGAAATTGTCCGTATTGATGGGCCTCAACGCTCCATGGTGTGACGGGCAAGTCCGGAATCGCTTCGCCTGGGACCGGTGGGGTGGCCAAATCAAGCATCGGCGGGGCCAAGGATTGCGGGGGGGCTGCGCGTTCCACCAGCGGAATAAATTGAATGTAGCCGGATCCAATGCTTTTTAAAAAGCGATAAACATCCAGCGGCCGCTGAGAGTTTTTGCGATTCACAACGGTGAGCGTGTTAAATTCCACCTTGTGAGTGTGCAGCAGCTTGATGCCTCGGAACACACGGTCAAATGTGGGCTGCTGTTTTTTGTCAACGCGGTAGGCATCGTGCAGATCTCGCGGGCCATCAATACTGATGCCGACCAGAAACTCATGCTGCTTGAGAAATGCACACCACCGGTCATCCAGCAGGGTACCATTGGTTTGCAGCGCATTGTGTATTTTTTTGCCGTTGGCGTAGCGGCTTTGCAAATCGACAACCTTCTGGAAGAAGTCCACGCCCAACAGCGTAGGTTCTCCACCCTGCCAGGCAAAGTTAAGTTCTGGTGTGTCTTGCGACTGAATGTAATCTCGAACATAGATATCCAGCACCGCGTCGGACATCTTCCAGCTTTCGCCGGGTTTATAAAGTTTTTCCTTTTCAAGATAAAAGCAGTAATGGCAGTCCAGATTGCAGATCGGTCCGATCGGCTTGCTCATCACGTGAAACGCGGATACGTTTGTAGTGGTAGCGGATGTGGAACTCGCTGTGGTCATACCAACTCCTGCGTCGGCGGTACGTCGGAACAGTCGCTGAGAACAACACCGGAGCCCCAATGGCCGACAGACGCAAGTATACATTGAATAGTGTGGCAATAGTAGGCGGAACTGGATTGACAGCAGTTGAGAGATCTACGGCCATTTTCACGCTGGGTGGCCGGCGTCGTGGGTGCGGTGGCCTGGTGCAGGCGAGAGTCGTCCGGTAAACGCCATGCACTGCCGTGGCCAGCCTGCTTGGCCACCTTCCGCGGGCACTCGTACTCATCCCGCACTACAACGTTTGGGCGATGGCGGTTAAAATTAAACCGTTGAACTTCGACAGGAGCGTTATTTGCCGACGAAAAATAGCATAACCCCGACACTTTCCTTTGAGCAATTTTGCGCCTTAGCCAAGCCGGGGGCAGCTGTTCCGGTGTTTGTAACCCTCCTTGGCGATCACCTTACGCCGGTGACTGCTTACGAACGCCTTGCCAAGCGATCTCCCTATTCCTTCCTGCTCGAATCGGTGGTAGGGGGCGAGCGTATCGCGCGGTATTCATTTCTGGGAGCGGGACCCCGGACGGTGATCAAGGCCTTCAGTCACCAGGTTACGCTGTCGTTTCCCAAGTCGCCGGAACAAAAGGATAAGACCTTTACATCCGCAGATCCACTGCATGAGTTACAGGCCATTTTGTCCGGCATAACCGCTGTGCGGTTGCCGGAATTGCCGGCCTTTTCGGGCGGGGCGGTGGGGTATGCGGGATATGACACGGTGCGGTACCTGGAGCCGGAAAAATTGGCGTCGCCTCCGCCGGATCTGCGGCATCTACCAGACCTTATCTTCGGCTTGTATGACGATCTGGTGATTTTTGATCATGTTCAAAAAACCATATTGGTGGTGGCGGATGCTCATATTGACGGCCGGCCACATGATCAACTCTATCAGGATGCCACCGCGCGTATCAATGCCATGGTGGAGGCTCTGCGTGAGCCTGTACACGGCGAACTGGAAGTGATCAATTTGAAGCAGGGGCATCGGCCAAAAGCCGACAGCAATTTTACCAGGGCGGAGTTTGAAGCGGCGGTGGAAGCGGCCAAGGAGTTTATTAAGGCGGGGGACATTTTTCAGGTGGTGCTCTCGCAATGTTTCACGGTAAAAACGCCGGCCCATGCGTTTGATATCTACCGGGCGCTGCGGGTGGTTAATCCATCGCCGTTCATGTTCTATCTGACGGCACCGGAATGTACGCTGGTGGGGTCGTCGCCAGAAATTATGTGTCGGGTACAAAATGGAGTGATCACCAGCCGGCCGCTGGCGGGCACACGTCGACGCGGGCAAACTGCGGAGGAAGATGCGGCGCTGGAAAAGGAATTGCTGGCCGATCCTAAAGAGCGCGCGGAACACATCATGCTGGTGGACCTGGGGCGTAACGATGTGGGCAGGGTGGCGGTGCCCGGAAGCGTGAAAACCGACGACGTGATGAGCGTGGAGCGCTACAGTCATGTCATGCACATTACCAGCAACGTGACGGGCGAACTGGCGGCTGGAAAAACCTGCTTCGACGCGCTGCGCGCTACCCTGCCGGTGGGCACCGTCAGCGGCGCTCCGAAAATTCGGGCCATGCAGATCATTGACCAGTTGGAACCCAGCCGCCGCGGCCCCTACGGGGGGGCGGTGGGCTACATGGATTATTCGGGGAACATGGATACGTGCATTGCGCTGCGGACGATGGTGGTGCTGCCGCCGAAAGGCGATGCACAGAATCGGGACCAGGCAGACCGGATCACCACCGTGTTTATCCAGAGCGGGGGCGGCCTGGTGGCCGATTCCGTACCCGCCAGCGAATATCAAGAAACACTCAACAAAGCCGCGGGCCTGCTCAAGGCGGTAGGGCTGGCCGAGCGGGGCTTTTCCTGACCATAAAATAAAGGATTCGAGCACCATGCCGCAATATAATCCTCGTGCCATTGAAGAAAAATGGCAGCAAATCTGGCTGAAAAACAAAGTGTTCGCTTCGAACGTGGACACCGCGAAGCCCAAATTCTACGTACTGGATATGTTTCCATATCCTTCCGGGGAAGGGTTGCATGTGGGCCATCCGGAAGGCTATACAGCCAGTGATATTGTGGCCCGCTACAAACGGGCCTGCGGTTTTTCGGTCATGCACCCCATGGGGTGGGATGCCTTCGGCCTGCCGGCCGAGCAGTATGCGATTAAGACCGACACGCACCCGGCCGCTACCACCCGGAAGAATGTCAGCCGGTTTCGAGGCCAACTGCAATCACTCGGCTTTTCCTACGATTGGGATCGTGAAATCAACACCACGGATCCTGAATACTACCGCTGGACGCAGTGGATATTTCTTAAGCTTTTTGACACCTGGTTTGATGAATCCCGCGGCCAGGGCCGGCCCATTTCCGAATTGGCGGAGGAATTTGCCTCCGGCTGGCGTGCTGTTCCGGGATGCGAGCAGTCCTGGCATGAGTTGGATGTCCGGCGTCAAAGAGAAGTTCTGGCGGGGTTCAGGCTGGCTTATCAGGCGGACGTGGCGGTCAATTGGTGCCCTGGCTTGGGGACAGTGCTGGCCAATGAAGAAGTGATTGATGGCAAGAGCGAAGTGGGTGGCTTTCCGGTGGAGCGTCGGCCTATGCGGCAATGGATGCTGCGCATCACCGCCTATGCTAAGCGTTTGCTCGACGGACTCGATGCATTGGAATGGTCCGAATCCCTGAAAATGATGCAGCGCAATTGGATCGGTCGTTCCGAGGGAGCGATGGTGCATTTCCAGGTTGCTGGCCGGCCGGAAATTCTGGACGTGTTTACCACTCGGCCCGATACCCTGTTTGGCGTGAGCTACATGGTGCTGGCCCCAGAGCATCCGCTGGTGAATGTTGCCCAGAAAAACTGCATTTTGCCTCAGGCCTGGCCGGAGCAAACGCCTGCCGGATGGAAATGCGAGGGCGGTATGGACAGTCCGGCGTTGTCGGTGGCGGCTTACCAGAAATGGGTGGCCGGGCGCTCGGAACGCCAACGGCAGGAAGATGTATCCAAGACCGGTGTTTTCACGGGTGCGTACGCTGTCAACCCGGTCAACCAGCAGCGCGTACCTATATTTGTTTCCGATTATGTGCTGATGGGTTACGGCACAGGGGCAATTATGGCGGTGCCCGCGCATGACCGTCGCGACTTTGACTTTGCCCGGCAGTTTGGCTTGCCGATCAAACGGGTGGTCAGCGCCCGAAAGGATCTGCCGGAGGCGGGCGATCTGCCGCTGGAAGAAGCAGGCTATGCGGTTAATTCCCCATGGATCGACGGTATGGCAACCGAGCAGACTAAACCCTCGATGATTGAGCAGCTTGAGAATCGCCAGGTGGGCTTGGGCCGGACCCATTATAAGATAAGAGACTGGTTGTTCTCGCGGCAACGATACTGGGGAGAGCCGTTTCCATTGGTACACCTGGAAGATGGCACCACGGTACCGCTGGCCCCGGAAGAGCTTCCACTGCGTTTGCCCGATTTGGCTGATTTTAAACCGACCGGGACCATGGCCCCGCCGCTTTCCAAGGCGGGGGACTGGGCTAATGTCCAGGTGCTGCTGGAAGGTTCGCCGGCGACGGCGGTGGCCCGCGTGGTGCCGCCGTGCACGCCGGGCAGCGTGCCGGCGCAGCGTGAGCTTAACACCATGCCGCAGTGGGCGGGTTCCTGCTGGTATTACCTGCGGTATTTAGATCCGCGCAATCTGAAGGAATTTTGTCCGCAATCCGCGGAACGTTATTGGATGGAGCAGCCGCCGGGCGTGGACCTCTACATCGGCGGCGTGGAACATGCTGTTCTGCACCTGTTGTATTCACGGTTCTGGCACAAGGTGCTTTTTGATCGTGGATACGTAAGTTCTCAGGAACCTTTTAGAAAATTGGTCAACCAGGGCTTGATTCTGGGGGAGGCGGAATACACTGCATTTTCCACGGCCGCGGGTGAATGGGTTTCCTGGGGTGAGGTGGCCCCGGACCTTTCCACCCGCACCGGTTCCGACGGCCGGCCGGAAATTATCAGTCGCCGCAGAAGCACCGGAGAACCGCTGGTGGGCCGGGGTCAGGTTCCGGGCGATATCGAAAAACGCGGCAACCAATACGTACTTAAAAGCCGCCCTGACATAGAGGTGGATGCCCGTTCGTATAAAATGAGCAAATCTCGCGGTAATGTGATTAACCCGGATGATGTCATCGCCAGGTATGGAGCGGATTCCTTGCGGCTTTTTGAAATGTTCATGGGGCCGCTGGAGCAGGTCAAGCCCTGGAGCACTGCGGGTGTGGAAGGGGTGTATCGCTTTCTGCACCGGTTGTGGCGCAATGTATTCGGAACGGAAGATGACCATCAGCAGCGCGTCGTGGTCCAGGATGGATCTAGTTGGCGGGCGCTGGGCGGTGGCGAGCTTACGGCGGACCAGCAGCGAAAATCGCAGGCGGCCGCCGATGAGCTGTTGCGCCCCATGCACCGGCTTATCCGCAAGGTAACGCAGGATATTGAACGACTTTCATTCAACACCGCGATCAGTGCCATGATGGAATTTAACAACCTGCTGACGCGGCTGGAGGTGATACCGTGTGCAGTGGTGTTGACACTGGTGCGGCTGCTGGAGCCGTTTGCGCCGCATATCGCTGAGGAAATTTATCAGCAGATCAGCGGTGCCGCAGCACTGGAGTCCGTGAGCCGCGTTCCCTGGCCGATGTACGATGAGGCCCTGTGTGTGGAAGCCCGGTGTGATATTCCGGTGCAGATCAACGGCAAACTTTCCGGGCGCGTGAGCGTGCCGGCCGACGCTGCGGAAGAACACGTGCTGCAAAGCGTGCTTGCCGATGCGGAAATTCAGGAAAAGCTGGCGGGTCGGAATTTGAAGAAAAAAATTTACGTCAAAGGTCGCATGGTCAGCCTGGTGGTGTGAATTCAGCTGCGCCGTGCCGGCCCGGATGAAATGAGCTCGATCCCGCATGGAACAGTGGTATAAACGCACAATGACGGGTGAAACGGCGGGTTTGATCCCTGCCGTGGCGCGGGCGGTCTTGACGCTATTATCGTGGCCATACGGCCTGGCTATACGTGTGCGCAATTGGGCCTACGATGCCGGGCGCATCCAGGTGGTGCGCTTGCCTGTGCCCGTGATTTCGGTGGGCAATATGACTACGGGCGGCACGGGTAAAACACCGACCGTTATCATGATTGTGCGCGATCTAGTGGCCATGGGCCGCAAGCCCGCAGTATTGACGCGCGGTTATGGAACTGCCGGGGGAATGGTGGCGGATGAAGTGCAGGTAATTCAGCGGGAATGCCCCGGTGTGCCGGTGGTGGTGAACGCCGACCGGGTCGCCGGGGGACAGGAAGCCATCGGCAAATTCGGAGCGGATGTGCTGGTACTGGATGACGGCTTTCAACACCGTCGGCTTTATCGGGATGTGAATATCGTGCTGGTGGATGCCACCAACCCCATGGGCATTCCAGGCATCATTCCGCGTGGCAGTTGGCGGGAATATCCGCGCGGTATGGCCCGGGCTACCCACATTATGTTGACCCGCTGTGAGCAGGTAACCCCCGAATTGGTGGAGCTGGCGGCTGGTCTGCTGGCCCAATGGGTGAAGCCGCGGAATATTTTTGAACAGCGCACGCGGGTGATCGGCGTGTTTGATGCGGCGGGCCAGCCGGTGGCGGCCGACGGCAAGCATGTTTTGGTGTTTGCCGGAGTGGGGAATCCGGAAGGTTTTTTAAACACGGTGCGATCGACCGGACTGATTCCATCGAGCGGTTGCTGGTTTGACGATCACCACCATTATCGGGTGGACTTGGATTTTGAGCAGATGCGCGAAATAACCGCCGACCGTTCGTTGGATGCCTGGGTGACGACGGTCAAAGATTGGGTGAAAATAAAAGACTTCAAGCCGCCGGTGCCGGTCTGGCATGTGCGGATTGAAAGCCAGATTGAAGGCGTGCAGTCTTCGCTGTGGCATGGGGTGCTGGCTGCGGCCCTTGCCGGACGATAAAATAGATGGCGAATATAGGTGCGGTCTCAAGATAAAGATGTGAACGATTTATGCAACATTTAAGCTCTGAACTTGCGGGTATTGTGGAGCGCTTCGGCGAGCCACGTATCGTCGTTTTGGGCGACTTGATGTTGGATGAATATATTTACGGCGATGCGGAGCGACTTTCACCGGAGGCTCCGGTGGCGGTGGTGCAGGAGCGTCACCGACAGCACCGCTGTGGAGGGGCCGGCAATGTGGCCGTGTTTCTGGCCGCCTTAGGGGCCAAGGTGGACTTGATTGGCGTGTGCGGGCAGGATGACCAGGGACAGCTGCTGCGTACCATTCTCCGCGATGCCGGGGTGGAGGTGTCGCACATGCTGGCTATTGGGGGCCGGCCGACCTGCACCAAGACCAGGCTGGTCGGTTTGGCGCAGCATCGTCATCCGCAACAGATGCTGCGGTTGGATCGCGAAGATCTTTCACCGATTGGTCCGGAGCATGAAAAAATCCTGCGGGAACATTTGCGCCAGTGTCTGGCGGGCTCCGCGGCCCTGTGTATTGAAGATTATAATAAAGGCCTCCTGAGCCAGTCTCTGTGCCCCGCCGCCATCGATATGGCCCGCGAACTGGGGGTGCCGATATTGGTGGACCCGGCGGCCGTGGCGGATTACAGCCGATATCGGCGGGCGTCGGTCATTACTCCGAATCGGACGGAAGCCGAGCTGGCCACGGGCCTGCGCATGGAGGCTTTACCCCTGGGAGCGGCCGAGCTGGCACGGGAACTTTATGCCCGTTTGGAGTTGGATGCGTGCGTGATCACCCTGGATAAACACGGCATGTATCTGCTGGATGGACCGGAAAGCGGTACACTGCATCCCACCAGGCCGCGTACCGTTTACGATGTTACCGGTGCCGGCGACATGGTGCTGGCCATGCTGGCGATGGCCATCAGTGCCGGTGCCACGTGGAGCCAGGCGGTGGATCTGGGCAACGTGGCGGGGGGATTGGAAGTAGAACGCTTTGGTTGTGTGCCGTTGCGGCGCAAGGAAGTGATGGCGGAATTATTGCCGACCGAAGCAACCGAAGAAAAAGTGCGCAGTCTCGCCGCATTAAGCGTCGAACTTGGTTTATTGCGGGCTGCGGGCAAGCGCATTGTTTTTACCAATGGTGTATTTGATATTCTCCATGCCGGCCATGTGCGTTACCTGCAATTTGCCCGCAGTCACGGTGATGTGCTGGTGGTGGGGGTGAATTCTGATGCTTCAGTCCGGCGGCTCAAAGGGAATGGCCGGCCCGTGAATCCATTGATGGACCGCATGGCCGTATTGGCGGCGCTGGCGTGTGTGGATTTTGTAGTGGATTTTGGCAGCGATACCCCGTTGGAACTTGTGCGGGCCGTGGCTCCGGATGTGCTGGTCAAGGGAGAGGATTATGCCGACAAGGAAGTGGTTGGCCGGGATTTGGTGGAGGCACGCGGCGGGGCTGTGATCCTGGCACCGTTTTTGGCCGGTCACTCGACCACCGCCATCCTGGAGAAACTGGCCCGATAGTGGTGACGGCCTGGCCGCGGTGCGGCAATGCATGGTGGTGAACAGGCGGAAGGTGGCATGGGGAGTGCTGCTGTCGGCTACGCGAAGCAGCGTCGGATTTTGCGGAATGTAATGATGCAGGAACGCGCGGTATTTTTGGATCGTGATAACACCATTATCGCCAATGACGGCTATTTGGGTGATCCGGCCATGGTGAAGCTGCTGCCGGGTGCAGGCGTTACGCTGGCGTCATTGCGCCGGATCGGCTATCGCATTATTGTGGTGAGCAATCAAAGCGGAGTCGCCCGCGGTCTTTTTGGACCGGCCGATGTCGAAGCAGTCAATGAAGAAATGGGACGGCAGTTGCGCCGGCAGGCCGGTGCTCATATCGACGCCAATTATTTTTGTCCGTTTCATCCGGAGGCCGTGGTGCCGTCCTACCGCGGTGATCACGAATGGCGCAAGCCTCGGCCGGGCATGTTAAAGCAGGCGGCCGCGGACTTTAACCTGGATCTGTCGCAATGCTGGCTCATTGGCGATCAGCCGCGGGATATCGCCGCGGGTGCATCCGTGGGTTGCCGCACGATTCTCCTGCGTGATGCCTCGGTGAATGCCGGTGCCGTCCCATCCGCGCCGTCGGATGGGACGCAGGCCAAACCGGATTTTGTGGTGAAATCGCTGGCGGACGCCGCGCGTATTATTGTTCGCGAAGGATCCCATGTGACCAAGCCATCTGTTGCCGCTCAAGCGGTAAAGGCTGCTCCAGAGCCGCCCGTTGCCGATGTCTCCGAGGCTGCGGTATCTCCGATGGCCGAGGTGGTTGTACCTGCGTCCAGCCCGCCGCCGATCCATGCGGTGCCGCCGGCTGATGCACCCGCACCCGGTACCGCTTCTGCAGCTCCTGCCGCCAGCCACATGCTTCTGGAGGACATTGCCAGGCAGGTCCGGCAGTTACATCGCCGCGCGCAGCCCGCCGATTTTTCGTTTTGGTCGCTGGTGGCCTTGATTGTGCAGATAATGGTCGTTTTATTTCTGGCCATGGCTCTGTGGGATGGTCTAGCCGCGGGTACTTACCTGCAAACCACGGATAAAAGCTGGTGGTTTGACAGAACCAGCGCGCAGTTGGGTGCGTTGGAATGGCTGCTGGCGGCTCTGGTATTCCAGGTTGCCGTACTCGGCATGTACCTTTTCCATCGCCATGACTAGGATATTGTGCTGTTGATCAGGAACGCCATGCCCAGCCACCCGCTGATTGGAATTTCCGTGGATACCCGCGAAGCTGCGGCGGTGCCGAACATCTATGAACTCGCCGATACGTATACGCAGTGCATTTTGGATGCCGGTGGAGTTCCTTTGCTGTTGCCGCACGTTTCGGATGAGACGGTTCGGCGGCACATGATCAATGTTCTGGATGGATTGTTGATTCCCGGCGGTGATGATGTGAACCCCGCGTTGTATGGGCAACAGCTGCATGCCAGAACGCAATTGATGAATGATCGTCGGCAGGCGTTTGATTTGGCCATGCTGGCGCTGGCGGAGGGGCGGAATTTACCGACGCTGGGAATTTGCCTGGGTTTTCAGATCATGAATGTGCAACGCCACGGAACGCTGGTGCAATATCTGCCGGATGTGGCGGGCGCGGTGCGCGTCAACCATGCCGCCGATCCGGATCAGTTGCTGCGGTATGACGCTCGCCACGCGGTGCAGCCTGCCGCCGGCACCCGTCTGGCGGCGTTGTTTGGCCCCGGATTACTGATGGTGAATTCAACGCATCGCCAGGGTGTGGACCGCCTGGGCCACGGCCTTGTTCCATCGGCCTGCGCGGCGGATGGCCTGGTGGAGGCGATCGAAGATTCCACACTGGCCTTTTGGATGGGTGTGCAATGGCATCCGGAACGTATGCCTGGAGGTCCGCAGATGAAGCTGTTTCAGGCTTTGATTGATGCCGCGGGGCAGCGCGGCAAACACTGATTTCCGGCAATATCTGGCTATAATCTTCACGGCGTCATGATGATAAACATGATGATAAAAAGGAGCGTCGCCGATGACTTTTGACTTTCAATCCTGTTTTGAACGGGCCCTGCCTTACCAGCAATTTCTTCAGGAGCATGGCACTGCGGAGCATCGGCAGCGCTGGCAGGCGATTTTTGATAAGGTAACTCTTTTGCCGGAACAAAAAGCCCTGCTGGCCGGCTTTCGCCGGAAAATACAGGTGTTGTGTATGGCGGGGGTGTGGTGCGGCGACTGCGTCAACGCCTGCCCGATTTTTCAGCATTTTGCGACGGCGTCCTCCATGATTGAGCTGCGGTTTATTCACCGGGTTCAAAAATTTGATCCGAAGTCCGGTGATCCGGATACGCTGCTCGCCAACGAGCTTTCAATATGCGGTGCTCCACGGGTTCCGGTGCTGCTGTTTTTATCAGAGGATGGGTTTGAATGTGAACGCTTCGGCGAACGAACTCTTGCCACCTATCGCCATAAGGCGGCACAACGGCACGGGGCGAGTTGCCCAACGGGCTTAGTGGCCCCGCCGCAGGATTTGCTGGCAGCCAATACCACCGAGTGGCTGACCCATTTTGAGCGGGTGGAGTTGATGTTGTTGACCAGCCCGCGCCTGATGAAACTGCACCATGAGATATAGCCTGGCCACGCGATGATAAGAAAGTACGCCATGGTTCATGGGCTTTGTGTTTCTTCCGCCACTGGATCCGATTCGGTTAACCGGGAGTGGTGATGCCGGCTTCCTAGGCTTGTGGGCCGCTGCTTTCCGGTCAGGTGGTAGTGCTTTGTTAATCGGGAGCGGGAAGGGCCAGTTCGCGTAGCAGGGTGGCCGGAACACCGATATCGGCGATCGATAGCTGGCCGGTGTACGTGGGGGCGCAAGCCTGGACGAAACCGATTTTCATACCGCAGAAGCTTACGGTGTGGCCGGCACGGATGGCCAGTCCCAGCGGCTCTCCGGTGTCACAATCCAGTCCGGATGGAATATCCACACTGATGACGAGGTGTTCGGCCGCATTGACCGCCGCGACCAGGGCCAGTACGGACCCTTGAAGGGGGCGGGACAGGCCGGTACCGAACATGCCGTCCACGATGCTGGCGCTCTCGCCGGTGGCGGCCAGCCAGCGGGCGAATGGCGCATCGCCGGCGGAAATATCGGTGATGGGAATATCCATGGCGTGAATGGTGGCGAGTTGGCCGGCGGCGGCGGGGCGAAACTTTTCTGCAGGGGAGGTGAGCATCACATGAACTTGATAGCCGCGATTGGCCAGGTGCCGCGCCGCCACCAGGGCATCACCGCCGTTATTGCCTGCACCGCAGAGCGCCAGAATCGATTCGCCGGGCGCGGTATAGCGCGTGACAATATGGGCGACTCCGGTGCCGGCATTTTCCATCAGGGCTGTTACGGGAAGATGAAATTGCTCCTCACAGCGGCGGTCCACTTCCTGGAGGCTGCGGCGGTTGAACCACAGGGTGGCGTGGGAAAATGCAGACATGGCGAAATCTCCTGGAGAGCGGGAGAGATGATGGCGAGGGCTTTAACCAACGGCCTTTTCCATCACAGGCTTTAACTTCTGCTGAAGATAACGGCCGGTATGGCTTGCGGGCATTTCGGCCACTTGCTCGGGTGTGCCAACGGCCACCACCTGGCCGCCGCCCGCACCGCCTTCCGGGCCTAAATCAATAATCCAGTCGGCACATTTGATGACATCCAGATTGTGTTCAATGACCACCACGGTATTGCCATGGTCCGTGAGGCGGTTGAGTACGCCCAGAAGATTGTGGATATCGGCGAAGTGCAGGCCGGTGGTGGGTTCGTCCAATACGTAAAGGGTGTGGCCTGTGCCGGGCTTGCCTAGTTCTGAAGCCAGCTTGACGCGCTGGGCTTCTCCGCCGGAAAGGGTGGTACTGGACTGGCCGAGTTCCAGGTATGCTAATCCAACGTCGTTGAGGGCCTGCAGCAGGGCCTTGATGGCGGAAAAACTTTCAAAAAATTGCAGCGATTCTTCAATGCGCATGGCCAGCACATCGGCGATGGACTTGCCGCGGTATTTGACTTCCAGCGTCTCGCGGTTGTAGCGGGTGCCCTTGCATTCTTCGCAGGTGACAAAGACATCGGGCAAAAAGTGCATTTCAATGCGCTTGGTGCCCTGGCCCTGGCAGGCTTCGCAGCGGCCGCCCTTCACGTTGAAGCTGAAGCGGCCGAGTTGATAGCCGCGCATGCGGGCCTCGCGGGTTTTGGCATAGAGCTGGCGGATGAGATCAAAGACCCCGGTGTAGGTGGCGGGGTTGCTGCGCGGGGTGCGGCCAATCGGAGACTGATCAATTTCGATGACCTTGTCAATCTGATCCATTCCCTGGATCCGCGTGTGCAGGCCGGGTCGTTCCTTGCTGCCGTATAACGATCGCTTGAGGCCGGCGAGCAGAATGCGATTGACCAGCGAGGATTTGCCTGAGCCGGAAACCCCGGTAACGCAGATCATGGCTCCGAGTGGAAACTTGACATTGATGCCGCGCAAATTATTTTCACGTGCGCCGATGACCTCGACAAAGTGCTTCATATCGACGGTCCGCCGCCGGCTGGGTAGGGGAATCTGGTATTCGCCGGTGAGGTAGCGGGCGGTGATGCTGTCTTTGGATTGCAGCACCTGGGGCACGGTGCCCTGGGCGATGATGCGCCCGCCATGGGAACCCGCGGCTGGTCCGACATCGATGAGCCAGTCGGCGGCGCGGATGGTATCTTCATCGTGTTCCACGACAATCACGGTGTTGCCGATGTTGGTCAGATGACGTAGCGTGCGGATGAGGCGATCGTTGTCACGTTGATGCAGGCCGATGGTGGGTTCATCGAGCACGTAGCACACGCCAACCAGGCCTGATCCTACCTGGGTGGCCAGGCGGATGCGTTGTGCTTCGCCGCCGGAAAGCGTGCCGGTTTGGCGGTCCAGCGTGAGGTATTCCAGGCCGACATCATTCATAAAGCCGAGGCGGGATTTTATTTCTTTGAGGATGGGGGCGGCGATAAGCAGTTGTTCGCCGGCCAGCTCCAACCGATTGAAAAAGCTCAGAGCCTGTGTGACGGTGAGGCGCACGATGTCGCGGATATTGCGATCCGCGATGCGCACGGCCAGGGCCTGGGCTTTGAGGCGGTCGCCGTGGCAGGTTTCACAGGGCTGTTCGCTGAGGTAATGGTGGAGCCGTGTTTTGACAAATTCGCTCTCGGTATTTTCCCAGCGGCGTTGCAGGTTGGGGATCACGCCTTCAAAGGTCAGGCCGGCGCGTAAGGCCCCTTTGGCCTTGGGGCCATGCATGATTAAATCGCGGGTTTTTTTGGGCAGATCCTTGAAGGGCTGGTCGGCCGACACGTCAAAATCCTGGCAGAAGCGGGCCAGGAGACGATTGTAGTAGATGTTCATGCGTTTGCCGTTGCGGCGGAAAGCTTCGATGGCCCCTTGGGAAAGGGAAAGCGTCGGGTCGGCGACAATCAGGTCCGGATCAAATTCGAGGATGGTGCCCAACCCGTCGCATTTGGTGCAGGCTCCATACGGACTGTTGAAGGAAAACAGCCGGGGCGAAAGCTCTTCGAGCGAATTGCCGGGATGATCCGGGCAGGCCCAGCGCGCCGAATAAGTGATGTCTACCCATGTGCCGCCCTCGTCGCGGGCGATGATCACCAGGCCATCAGCCAGCTTGAGCGCGAGTTCGACGGAATCCGCCAGTCGCGTACGGATTTCGGGCTTGATGACCAGCCGGTCTACGACGGCCTCCAGGGTGTGGGCAAGTTTTTTATCAAGGGCGGCCGCGGCTTTGATCTCGGTAAAAGTGCCGTCAATGCGGCAACGAATGAAGCCTTGGCGGGTCATGGCTTCGAGCACCTCCCGGTGGGTGCCCTTTTGCCCGCGCACGAGCGGCGAAAGCACCATGATTTTAGAGCCTTCAGGCCAGGCAAGTACGTTATCCACAATTTGGGAGGGGCTTTGCGAGGCGATGGGTTTGCCGCAGGTCCAGCAATGGGGCCGGCCCACGCGGGCAAAGAGAAGTCGCAGGTAGTCGTAAATTTCAGTGGTGGTGGCGACGGTGGAACGGGGGTTGGTGCTTCCGCTGCGCTGTTCAATGGCGATGGTGGGCGGCAGGCCTTCGATTTCATCACAATCCGGCTTTTGCATCTGTTCCAGAAATTGCCGGGCGTAGGCGGAAAGCGATTCTACATATTTCCGCTGCCCTTCCGCGTAAATGGTATCAAACGCGAGAGAGCTTTTTCCGGAGCCGGACAGACCAGTGACGACCACGAGTTGGTCGCGTGGAATGTCCAGGCTCACACTTTTGAGGTTATGTTCCCTGGCTCCAGTAATTCTGATGCATTTAAGAGCCACAAAATCTCCAGTATCGGGGTCGTGTTAGGACCGCAAAAACCGAATTATTGATTATAGTGCCTAACAAAAAAACTGCCAAAAGCGCCGAATTGGTTGTGTTGTCAAGAAGTAGAAATGTCACCCTGACATTGATTCCCCGGCGGTGTGGCGGCCCGGTGTAGGCGCAGGGAGGGGCGCAGCCCCGACCTAGCCGGAGCCGGGCCAAATCGCCTCGGACGCGGCTTGCGATCAGGTTTGGGCAGTTGCCGCAAAATTTGACCACGCCCGCCATTCTTGACCGATGGGCCAAGAATCCATAGCATGGCGTTGTGGTTTCCCGCGATGGTTCATCAGAGTGATGACGTAAGTGCGGAGAACATGGACCGATGGACCGAATGGGGAATATAAACGTCAATGGCCAAGAAAACGGTATCGCAACTCGAGGTTCGTGATCAAAAGGTTTTGGTACGAGTGGATTTTAATGTGCCGCTGGATGATGCGGGCAGCATCACCGATGACCGGCGGATTGTGGCGGCTTTGCCGACCATCAACAGCATTATCGAGCGTGGCGGTCGTGCAGTATTGATGAGCCATCTGGGGCGGCCCAAAGGGGGGCCGAACCCGAAATTTTCGCTGCGGCCGGTGGCGGTGCGGCTGGGTGAATTGCTCAAGCGAAAAGTGGCCATGGCATCGGATTGCGTCGGCCCGGCGGCGGCGGCGATCGTGAACGGCATGAAGAATGGCGACGTGGTGCTGCTGGAAAATACACGGTTTCACAGCGGTGAGGAAAAAAATGATCCCGTTCTGGCGGCCGAGCTGGCGGCGCTGGGTCAATGCTATGTGAACGATGCATTTGGCACAGCGCATCGGCAACATGCATCCACCTACGGCGTCGCGGAGAAAATCGGTGCCGGTAAACGGGCCATCGGCTTCTTAATTGAAAAAGAACTGAAATTTCTGGGGGACGCCCTGGAACATCCGCGGCGGCCATTCGTGGCCATTCTAGGTGGGGCAAAAGTTTCCGATAAAATCGCGGTGATTGAAAATTTGCTTGGCAAAGCGGATTCCGTGCTGATCGGCGGGGCCATGGCCTACACCTTTTTTCTGGCGCAGGGAAAGAAAATCGGGAAATCCCTGTGCGAAAAAGACAAGGTGGAATTGGCCCGGAAGCTGCTGGAAGCTGCCGGCCGGAAATTGATTCTGCCGGTAGATAACGTGATTGCCGCGGAAATGACGGATCATGCGGTCACCCGTGTGGTGGAAGGCGATATTCCGGATGGAATGGAGGGCTTCGATATCGGCCCGAAAACCATCCAGCTTTACGAAAAGATACTCCAGTCCGCGCGGACGGTGGTATGGAACGGACCGATGGGCGTATTTGAAAAGAAGCCGTTTCAGGCCGGTACGCGGGCGATTGCGAATATGCTGGCAAAAATCTCCACCGACAGTGATGCGGTGACGATCATCGGGGGCGGCGATTCGGCGGCGGCAATTGAGAAATTCGGCCTTGCGGATAAGGTGTCACATGTATCCACCGGGGGCGGGGCGAGCCTGGAGTTTATGGAAGGTCGCGGGTTTGCGTGTATTGATATTCTCGATAATGTTTGAAACGGGCAAGGCCGCGAGGGCGGCTGATGGATGGCTGCATGATGAATAATATTTTTGTCCGTCCGCCGCATTTGCCATTGATTGCACCATCCATTCTGGCCGCGGATTTCGCCCGCCTGGGCGAGGAAGCAGCGGATGTGGAACACGCGGGTGCGGATCTCATTCACGTGGATGTAATGGATGGGCATTTTGTACCGAATCTGACGATGGGTCCGGATGTGTCGCTGGCGCTGGCGCGTTCCTGCCGGCTGATGCAGGATGTGCATCTGATGGTGACGGATCCTCAGGATTTCATCAAGCCGTTTGTGGATGCGGGAGCCGGCAGCATTACGTTTCATATCGAGGCGCCGGGGCTCAAATCATTTGGAGCGATGGAGGTCATTAAGAGCATTCACGATCATGGCCTCACGGCGGGCATATCATTAAATCCGGAAACGCCGGCGGAAACGCTGGAGAGTGTTCTGTCGGTGGTGGATCTGGTGCTGGTGATGAGTGTGCATCCCGGGTTTACGGGGCAGAATTTTATTCCCCAGACACTGGAAAAAGTGCGCTGGCTGCGACATCGACTGGGGCCGCACCAACGGTTGTCCATTGATGGGGGCATCGGGCTCCGCACGGCGCACGATGCGCTGGAAGCCGGAGCGGATGTGCTGGTGGCGGGAGCGGCGGTGTTTCACGGTGAAGACAGGGTGTCGGCGATAAGAATGCTGCGCGGCGACTATCCGCGTTAAGGCGATTCTCGGTGAAACCCTGCAGACTGGGTAAGTTTTAACAAGGGGAACATTGTATGGCGCTATTGGCGGGTAAAAAGGCACTTGTATTTGGCGTGTTGAATGAATATTCAATCGGGTGGCATATTGCGGAGCAATTGCATCACCATGGTTGTGAACTGGCGTTCTCTTTTTTGCCGGGGGAGAAAATCGAACGCCGCGTGGTGAAAGCGGTGGAACCTTTTGGGCCGAAGTTTCTGGTTCCGTGCGATGTCAGCAAGGATGAGGATATCGGGCGGGTGTTTGAGGTGACGGCGGAAAAATTCGGGAGCTTTGATATTCTCATTCATTCGCTGGCCTTTGCCCCGGGGGAGGCTTTGCACAATCCGTTTCTTCAGACGAGCCGGGAAGCGTGGCGAACGGCGCTGGATATCAGCGCCTATTCACTCGTGGCGCTGTCCCGCGCGGCGGTGCCGCTGATGAATGTTGATGGGAGCATTGTGACGATGAGTTACCTGGGGGCGGAGAAATTTATTCCGATGTACAACGTCATGGCGGTGGCCAAGGCGGCGCTGGAATGTTCCGTGCGGTACCTGGCGGCGGAGCTGGGCCGGCATGAAAAGCACGTGCGCGTCAATGCGATCAGTGCCGGAGCCATTAAAACCATGGCCGCCCGGGGCATAGGGGATATCGATAAAATGATGGCTCACTACACGGAAAAATCGCCGTTGCCGTGGAATGGCGATACGGCGGCAGTGCATGTGGGCAAGACCGCCATTTACCTGTGCAGTGATCTTTCAAGCGGTGTCACCGGCGAAACCATTTATGTGGATGGCGGCTACAACATCGTTGGCTGGTAAAGTGAAAACACTGGTTCGAGCGGCAGGCGAGGGAATAGTGGAAGCCGCAGCCTTGTTGCGCGCGGGTCAACTGGTCGCATTTGCCACCGAAACGGTGTATGGCCTGGGGGCGGATGCCACTCAGGCGGCGGCCGTTCGCCGGATTTATAAGGTGAAACGGCGGCCCGCTGATAACCCGCTGATTGTGCATGTACTGGACCAGCGGCAGGCGGAAGATTACGCGGTGGGCTTTGACGACGTGGCGCGGATTCTGGCCAGGCGTTTCTGGCCGGGGCCTTTAACCATGGTGGTGGGTCGTGGAGCAAAAATTCCGGCGGAGGTTTCAGCGGGCTTGCCGACCATGGCCGTGCGCTGCCCGGCCCATAGGGCTGCGCAGCGTTTACTCGCGGCCTTGGGACGCCCCATTGCAGCACCGAGTGCGAATTTATCCGGACATGTTTCACCGACGACGGCCGCGGATGTGCTGGCGGAGCTTGAGGGGCGCATACCGCTGATTCTGGATGGTGGACGATGCCGGGTGGGTGTGGAATCGACGGTGATTGATCTGACGGTTGATCCGCCGGTAGTGCTTCGGCCGGGCAGCGTCACGGTGGAAATGCTGCAAGAGGCCCTGCGCAGAAAGCTCGGGACCAGAGCCAGAGCCATCGGGACAATCTCCATGAGCGGCCATGCCGCAGCAAAAAGTCCGGGCATGTCGAAACGGCATTACGCGCCGGTTACACCGACTTACCGGTATCTTCGGGGAGAGTGGCCTCAGGTGAGAACCTGGCTGGACCGGTATCGGCCCAGGGCGCGAGTCGTGCGTTTAAGCTGTGAAAAGTCTGTGCCGGCGGTCCGTCAGGAGGTGCTGATTCACCTGTCTGAGAATGGCGAGCAGTGCGCGCGGCACTTGTATAAAAATCTGCGAACGGCCGACAGCCGCAGTTATGATTTGATCTTGATTGAAATGCCGCCGGATCGGGGTGATGTATGGACGGCCATTCGCGATCGGATCAGGCGTGCATCGCAGGAGTGGCCGCCATGATGGCGCAGCACGGAACATTATTGATCAGCGAAGCGGCATTACGCGGCAATCTCCGGCTGTTGCGGCACCGGGGGGGGCAGGGTGCACTGCAGTGCGCAACGGTCAAGGCTAACGCCTACGGCCATGGGCTGGCCGCCCTGCTTCCGTTGCTGCGGGAAATTGGCATGGACTGGGTGTGTGTGTATTCGCTGGATGAAGCGCTGCAGGTGGCGGCATCGGGCTGGGATAGGCCGGTGCTGGTGCTCGCCCCGCTGGTGTGCCGGCAGGAACGCGCAGAGTTTAATGCGGCAGAGTGGAATTTCCTGCGCAGTGGTCGCCTCCGCCTGACGCTGACCGACGCGGCATCGTCGCGAGTTTTGGCTGCGGCCCTTCGAAAAGAAAATGCCGGGATGTGCGTGCCGGTGCATGTGCAAATTGACACCGGCCTTACGCGGCAGGGGGTGGACGTGGCCGAAGCCCCCCGGCTTTTGGAGCAAATTCTTTCACTGCCGGAACTGCGGCTGGATGGCGTTTATATGCACCTGTCCCATGGCGATGAGCCAGGCAGCCCGGCCACGGCTGCGCAACTGGCGGTGTTCCGCCGGATTGCAGGTCCGATCAAGTCGCGGCATTCGCACGTGATGCTGCATGCCCAAAATTCCGGCGGCACGTGGCATGAAGGTGATATTGGCTTGGATATGGTGCGACTGGGCATTGCCATGTATGGTCTGCAGCCTTCGTTAAACCACATGATTCCGGACTTAAAACCTGTGGCCAGACTGGTAGCTCCGATCACCGCGGTGCATGACAGGCCCGCGGGCACGGGTGTGGGTTATGGGCACAGCTTTCGCACAAGCCGCCCCAGCCGCCTGGCCATTGTGCCGGTGGGGTACGCGGATGGTTACCCGCGGGAATTGTCGGGCCGGGCAGTGGCCGGCGTGCTGAATCGGGAAGTTCCGGTCGTGGGGCGGATCAGCATGGATCAAACCATTCTGGATATTACAGATGTGGCGGCCACCGTTGGCGATGAAGTGACCTTGATCAGTGATCAGCCAACAGCGAGTTATGGCATGGATCGGCTGGCGGAGCAATGCCGGACGATCGGCTATGAATTGGCAACGCGGTTGGGTGCACGGCTGCACCGCGTGGTAACAGGGTAGGAGAACCTGCATGGCATATTCATTTCTGGTGACGCGAAACATACCTGCAGTCGGTCTGGATCGTCTGGGAAGCGGCGGATCGGTCAAGGTGAATCCTCATGACCGACCCATGACTGCCGATGAACTGGTCATGGCCGCTGCGGATTGCGATGGTATTCTTTCCATGCTGACGGATTGCATTGATACGGCATTTCTGGATCGGTGTCCGCGGGTGAAGGCCATCAGCAACTACGCCGTCGGATTTAACAACATAGATGTGGCCGAATGCACGCGGCGCGGGGTTGGTGTAAGTAACACGCCGGATGTGTTGACCAACGCCACGGCGGAAATCGCCCTGGCCTTGATGCTGGCCTGCGCCCGGCGCGTGGTGGAGGCGGATGAGGTGGTGCGGGCGGGGCAATGGCGCGGCTGGGCACCGCTGGATTATCTCGGGATGGACATGGTGGGAAAAGTGCTGGGCATCATCGGCGCGGGGCGTATAGGCCTGCGGGTGGCCAGGATGGCCGCCGGTTTGGATATGCCGGTGATCTACTATTCCCGCAGCCCGCACCCGGAATTTGATCAGATCGGTGCAGTACGTGTGGATCTTGAGCAATTACTGCGGCAGGCGGATTTTGTTTCGTTACATGCCCCACTGACGGATCAAACCCGGCATATCATCGGCGCAAAACAACTGGCCCTGATGAAACCGACGGCGATTTTAATTAACACCGCACGTGGTCCGCTGGTGGATGAACAGGCCCTGGTTGACGCGTTACGGCACAATCGGATCTACGGCGCAGGCCTGGATGTTTTTGAGAGAGAACCTGTACTCAACCCCGGCCTGGCGACTTTAAAGAATGTGATCCTGCTGCCCCACATTGGCAGTGCGACGGTGGCAACGCGCGGACAGATGGCAGTGATGGCCGCGGAGGATCTTTTGGCCATGACCTCTGGGAAGCGTCCGGTTCACCCGGTCAACCCGGAGCGCTGGGGCTGATGTAAGCCGGTTACGGATGAGAACAGGGTTGGGGGCGTTTACGCCTGGAATGGCCAGCCGGAGCGAATAATAGCACCGATGGCGTCGGCAAGTTTGCGCGATGCAATATTGGAGGATTTTCCCAGCCGCATCAAATTTCCGATGATGCCTGGATTGGATACCAGGGTAATGGTCAAGGCCAATGGTCGCACACTACCTGAAGGATCGATGAAATGGCCAATCTGGCTGGGAAGGGAATCCAAGGCGGTATCGCTGATGGTGCGAATGCCGATCCACGGCACATTGCGTCGCTGGGCGAATTGGAAGGTCGCCTTGTTTTCCATATCAACGGCAATAAATTTGCCTTTTACAAAAAGTTCCTTTTTCTCGGCGATATCGCCAACCATGTGCTTGCTGGTATGAATGGGGCCGATAAAACAGCGTTGTCCGTTGGACATCGCATTGATGATTTCCTCCACCCGCAGGGCCTCGTGAGAGTTGCTGTCTATTACCAGGTCGCCCACCGCCAAGTCTGGACTGCAGGCCCCCGCAAGACCGGCGGTTACCACCCCCGTGACCTGACTGTGGTAATAGCGGGGTAGAACCTCTTTAAGGAACCGTCCGCCCATGCCTATCTGTTCCACAACAATATTTTCGTATGCGTTGGACCGGATGGCCGTGGGGGTATCCCGCTGCCATTGTTTGACCGCGGAGAGAGCCACCTGAGATTCCGTTTTTAAGGCGGTCAGGATTAATAATGTTCTGGTATCACAAGCCGTTTGAGTATCCATCGCCTTATTCTATCGGTCCGTGCTGACTATCAACATCGGAAAAACATACGGTCTGTTCCTATAACATGCAACTTTCCGCCGGTGCATAAGGCCGCTCTGCGGCCGGTGGATGCCATGGGACCGCGGCCGTCACCGGCCGCAAGTACAAAGCCCCCAACGCCTTCCTCCCTCAGCCAGGTCATTGCCTGGCCGGGCGCTGAAACTGGCCACGGTGGTGGCCATGGGTGGGGGTAAGATTATCAAGATGTTCAAGATCAGCACATATTTTTGAGGCTCGGGCGGCGCTGTTGTGGTCCTTTTGTGCGTTGCGTGGGCGACGGGGTTATCCATCCCGATAGCTGTCGGGATAAACGCCTTTCGCAGATTACACCGATTGACGGATGGCGGCGGACGGGAGTTGGACAAGAGGGCCAAGATGGCCAAGTTAGCGGGGCAAGGTGGCCAAGTTGTGGGATATTCATAAGTCATTTCTTTATTGCAACTTAGGTTCAAGGTGGCCAAGATGGCCAAGATAGCCAAGGGGAAGGGCCTGGCGGCTCACTGGTCTGAAGTTGAGAGATGTGGGAGAGGGTTGGCTGGCCGGTCAACGACCAGAGCCAAAGCTGGTCGCCGACGATGTTGGTGTTCGCCACGGCTGGAGGGATCCAGCCGGCTACGGGTCGCGAAGACGGGAATCGGGGGACCCCAACGGGAAGAACCGTCCCGGCGCGGCCGGGAGTCACAGAGAAACGGGGGGATTGAACCACAAAGGACACGAAGGCACACAAAGGCAGAGGACGGAAGAACCGCAGATGGCGCAGATGACCGCAGATGATTTTTCAGCATGCGCGGCGGCAGACGGGAGCGACGACGATTTTTTTACCGCAGAGACGCAGAGGACGCAGAGAACGACGGAATTAACCACCAAGGACACGAAGGCACACGAAGGCAGAGGACGATCGAACCACAGATGACGCAGATGACCGCAGATGGACGACGGAATTAACTGTCCCGTCCTGATATAGGTTGACACCCCTACGGGCGGTTTCGTTTTTTTTGTAGCCGGCGATGTCCCCATCGCTGCGGCGGAAAGTTCGAGGCCTTGGGGTGGGCGGTGTTTGGGTGGCGGTGGTATAATGTCAACGTTGTATTTGAGGCGGATTGATGGTTGCGTTGGGTGAAACAATTTCGGGCTGGAAATTGGGGCGCGGCCGGGGGTCACGGCTTTATAGTGGCGGCAGTCGCAATCGCCGGGCGGTGTGTGCCGGCACGGTTCCCATGGTGAACAATCTCTATCAAGGCATGCCGCTGGACCCGGCTACGGGGTTATATTACGAACGCGCCCGCTGGTACAGTTCGGCCCGGGCTGTGTTGAGGCAGGAGCCGAAATCCCGATACACCTCAGGAGCGGTTCATCGGGAGATCAGCCAGGACCCGGCGGGTTATATCAACGGGGCGGATACGTATCAATTTGTGATGTCGAATCCTGTTGGATTGGTGGATCCGACGGGGCGCGGGGCGCAAGAGTCCGCCGGTTATTATTCTCGGTGGCACTCCAATCCTTACCTCGGTGGTCCGCTGCCGCCATACGCCGGGGCTGGCCCATACGAATCCCCACTGGTTCCGCCTCCGCCGCTTTGGTTCCAGATCGAAAGCTGGCTGCAAAAGCAGCATTGGGAAGATAACGTGCGTAAGGCCCTGCATTTCAACCAGGAAAACGGACAAGACTTTGTGGAAAATGTTGATAACTTTATCCACTCGCTGCCTCCCCCCCCATAAATGGCTGCCACGGATGGCTCTGCCGGAAAATGGAATTAAGGCTCTTCGCTTCGATAATGGATGAATTCCGATGCTGCCAAGGCCCAGGTTAAAGCTGCTGCTGTGCATTTCACTGGCCTGTTTCGCTTGTTACATTTTGTCATTTGCTTTTTATGGCAGGGCTCACCTGCCGCAACCGCTTAGGGACTACTTGGCAAAACCTCATCCGCTAAACATGTGGACCGGTCTTATCGCCTGGCTCGTGTGGCTCCCCGTAGACCTGGCTGCGACGATCGGCTTGTTTTGGGGTTGGAGGCCCGCCCGCCCTCTTTTCCTTTGGGCTAGCGTTGCGAGCCTTCCGCTGTGTGCAGCTTGGGGGCCGGTAGTTTTGCCAGCCTCGACGGCAATGTTTGGGGTGGCCCGCACGTTGGTCGACGGAATCATCATCGGCGTGCTGTACTACTCTCCGCTTAAGGAGCTATAATGAAAAACCCACGACCGAGATTCGTGCAATGCGAGATAACACACCTTGCGGCAGTTGTGGCAGGCAAATCGGCATGGGGGCACCGGTGTGTCCGTTCTGCGGTGCCACCCAGCCGGCGGTAGCGTCGGCGAGCCAGTCGGACAAATCTATTTTGGTCGTGGCCCTGCTTTGTCTTTTTTTCGGTGTTTTAGAGCAGTTTAATGTTTAGTGTATCGATATCGGCAGGATCCAAACCATCGTATCTGTTCGGCGAAGCTTTCAATTCCCCACATTTCCGGTGGGTGGCGAGGTTGTGCATGCTCTGCGACGGTGCGGGGCAATAGACCTCAGGCCTCGTGGGGAACAAAACGGGGATTGCGCCTAGGAAAGCTCGCGAACGGGAAAAGCGATGCGAAATAACTGGTGCATGAAGTGGAAACCTTTCACCGCAGACCTTGCGGGGGTTGCGGCAAGCAATTTTAATAGTTGATGCAATGCATCGCGGTTTTATAATGGGCGTATTATGGTAGCGACGATTGAAACAACTTCCGAACCCGGACCGCGGCCGGCGGCGAGGGCCTGCCGCGTCACCGCTGAGTACCCCCAAGGTGGCACGGGCATTCCTGCCGGTGAGATGAATTGTCCTGGCGCTGCGGCGCAATCCCGAAGTCTCGGGACGGGATTTCGTGCGGTCGATGCGACCAGTGGCTTCGGCTTGTCGCCGAACGCGCTCAACATCAACGGTGCGGATACGTATCAGTTTGTGGGGGGCGATCCGGTGGGAAGGGTGGATGCGAGCGGGCAAGCGATCTGGTTCCCCGGTATGCCCTTTGCCCTCCCCCAGACGGGGCCTGGGCCACTTGAGGCGTGGCGCGGTCCCCCGCACAAGCTCCCCTGCGCAAACGGTGCCTGCCGATATTACGTCAACACCCATTATTCCCAGAGCCTTGGCGTGATTTACACGACCGGTAACAGCCCCAGCGCAAACATGTGGGCCAGGTACGCGGGCAGTGCCCTAACCCTCGTGGGAGCGTACAGCGACTTGGCTGCTAATCTCGACCTGGTGCAAAGTGACACGACCCTGACATCGGCCCAGTACGCCTACGATGCAAATGTTACGTTTATTAAGACCCGAGTTTTTACGTACACCTGCGGGACCAATTATTCTGACTCCGAATGGCAGTCAACCACCACTAAACACGTGCACTTTACCTTCCCAGAACATTACCTCCCGGGCGAGGCCCACCAGAATATCGTATTTCCCGGATCGGATTCCGCGATCGAGGGTGCGTTGTCGGCATGGAACGATGCGGCAATCGAGGCTTTAATCCATTCGCTCGGCGGGTCTTAGCAAGCCGAAATCGGAGCTTGTTGACGTATGACAACGAGTGAAAATGCCAATCCACAGGCGGCCGCATCGAGTTGCCTTCGCTCGAGGGCTGTGTGGTTTATCGTTGTGGCCGAGGTATTTATCGCGTTATGCGCGTTCGGGTGGTCCCGGCAATTGACACGCCGGGGACTGGAACGGGCTGTGGCCCTCGTGTTGCCGTCCGGGCGAGAGGTGAGGTCGCAAGGCCACGTCATTCGTGTATCCAGCCGACAAGCAATGAGTGGCCTGCTTGAGTTCCGGTTCACCCGCGAGTTGTGTGTCGCCGGCCGCAATCTGGCACTGCCGAAAGGAATTGACTCCATCGCGGTCACACGCGGATACGGGGGCTTTCCAAGGGGGGCGTCCCTGAGCTTCACCTTGGTGGGCCGGGTGCGCTCCGCGGTGGTGGCCTTTCCGCTAAGGCGAGAGCAGAGGCCGGCCGAGCCGTTCCTGGCCTTTGGACAGAGGGCACCCGGATCTTTGGAAATCTCCTGGGTGCATGTGTTTGCGGCCCATGGCACGCCGATTCGCCCATTCGTACTTTACGCTCCAGCGTGGGCTAAGCGTATCATCGTCCACCGCATCCAAAAGAGTGGTCTTTCTTTTCCGCTCGGCCTGCTCTGCCTAGGCTCTATGGGTTCGCCCGGTGGGGTGCGCTCGGTCAAATCAGCGTACCTGTTTGTCGGCTCTCCCCGGCCTTTGCCTGAAGTGGCGGCCAGCAGATGGGTTCGGCACCGATTTACCTCCGCGCTGGCGCTAGCTGGGGCTCCACCCTGGGAGCTTCGGCCGTTGGCGGACGCAGCCTACTCGCGGCGCAGGGGGATGGCACCCGAGCGCTGGTTCCGGTTGGCGATTGGTGTCGGGCACCTGTCGCGTGGGCTAAACGCGGCCCGGGTGCTCGCCAGCATCGCCTATTTCAGACGGTCTGGCCCGCCCTTCGGGCGAGTCTTTCTGTTTAATAACCGCGGCTGGAAGTTGTATCTTGACGTTTCGGGAGCAAGGCACAGGGCAGCAGCCCAACCCTTTTTTCTGTTCGACCGCGGCGGCCTGTTGGCAGAGTGGGGACAGATTACGATGCTTCGCCCAGGGCGACGGTTCCGCGGAATCGGGCTTGCCGCTGGCCTGTGTGGACTGTTATCGCCCGGCCGGGGGACCGCCGCGGGGGCGGGACCAACGTGGGGCCGTCGCAGGCACAAATGAGGCTGTAAAATATGGAGCGCAGGAAATGAACGCAACACCCCTGAAAGGACAGCCGGTGGGCTTGGTGTGGATGCTGCTTGCGGGAAGTGGAGCGTGTCTGGTGATGTTCCCTACTGCCGTGTGGGCGCTAACGGCCCACTCGGGCTACGTGGCCTCATTCGCTCCCCGCTGGGTGCTCGGCGAAATTTTCGGCGTTGTTGCCTGGGCAGTATTCTGGTTGGCGGGGCTGGCTATGCTGCCGTTGGCCGTGGCGGCGTTGCTGGTGGCCCGGGCGCGGGCGTACGGGCCGCTGTCCGCTGGGTGCCGGGTTGAACCGGCTCTGGCCTGGCTGGAACTGTCTGTGGGCGTCTCGATCTGGGCCACGTTCATCACAGCCTTCCTGCCGGCTATCACGGCCGGACTGGGTATGGGGCGGCTGTAGCGGCGGGGGAAATTGTAATGGTTGATGCTGCGTGGAGCGGGTTTATAATGGGCGTATTATGGTAGCGACGATTGAAACAACTTCCGAACCCGGACCGCGGCCGGCGGCGAGGGCCTGCCGCGTCACCGCTGAGTACCCCCAAGGTGGCACGGGCATTCCTGCCGGTGAGATGAATTGTCCTGGCGCTGCGGCGCAATCCCGAAGTCTCGGGACGGGATTTCGTGCGGTCGATGCGACAAATGGCTTCGGCTTGTCGCCGAACGCGCTCAACATCAACGGTGCGGATACGTATCAATTTGTGGGGAGTGATCCGGTGGGATTGGTGGACGCGATGGGTACTGATTCGATGGTAATCTCGCCCGGTTGGAGCGTGGGGACCGGCGTTCAACCGCTGGCGTATCCGACGCCTGAATCGGTTCCCATTCCATCAACGCCGGGTGTGCCGTCGCTGGGTGTTTCGCCATGGGCCGGATTCAATCCGCCACCGATTCCGGACGGGCAGGACAATGTGCATTTTTCGAACGGTTCGTCGCTGAATAGGGACGGCAGTTGGAAACATCCGCCGCAGGGTGGCTCGACCAACATTACGAACGCCCAGCGGGAATGGCTTCAGTCGTGGGGATGGGCGGCACCTCGATGACTAAAGATGAGGTTGGCCAACACATTTCCACATGGCTCGACGGCGTCGGAACCGCGCTCGGGAGGGACCTCATTTCTCAAGGTTTTTACCAGGGTGGGGGTGATCGGATTTTTCCGAAAATCGCGTGGGCCACCTGGTCCACTGATAACGTATCGCTGGCGGTAGCGGCTCTTGCCGAGCTGGCCGCAGCGATTGGCGAGCGGCAGATAGGCGCGGTCGCGGCATTAATCATCACGTTAAAGCCGGTTTTCGGGACCGCTGTTCTGCAGCCGGAGATCGTTCTATCGGAGGAAATAGACCTGTTTCACCCTCCGCTTTTCTACGTGCTTGCGGATCGCGCACGGGTATTCGCGCCGATAGGCGCGGAAATCCGCGTTCCCTTGGCTCTGCGTTCGACGATGGGCTCGGGTGCCTACTGCTTCCTCGTGGCCCGCCCGGTCGATGATGCGGCGCTGGGCGGGGCACTTGGCCAGGAATGGGACCGAGATATTCGGCTGGTGCTCCCTGCTTCGAGCATGCCCGACATGAGGATTTATTGGAGCGGCAGCATTCCACAGCTCTCCATATGAAGCGGGGCGCGAAATTCGGGAACAAAACGGGGATTGCGCCAAGGAAGGCTCGTGAAAGGTGAGGCCGATGTGAAGTAGCTGATGCACGGAGTGGAAACCTTTCATAGCGGACTCTACAACGGTTGCAGCAAGCAATTTTAATAGTTGATGCTGCGTGGAGCGGGTTTATAATGGG
>JAJZCR010000078.1 GCA_021851715.1 Planctomycetota bacterium | reverse complement strand
GCCGGTGGTGGTTCCATCGGCGCTGCCGTTAAAATAGAAAGTTGCGTTGCCCAGGTTGTCTGTCGCAACGCCAATCATGCTGAACGCGCTCGTCGGCACGCCGGTACTGGATGAGCCAAACGTGGTTAAGTTATTGCCCAACACCTGATGGTTGACGCCGTTAGTCGGCTCCAAGCAATAGGTCATGGCTCCGGCCGGTCCGCCCACCACATTTTCGAAGTAGGATGCTTCGGTAGGTTCGGCAAAGGCCAACACGGTGTATCCACTGCCCGCCACCAAACCTGTTGTAATGCTCAAGTATTCGGTCTGGGAGCCATTGGTAAAATTAACAGCCGAGGACCCGTTGGGTGTGGCATTGGCTAACAGTGTCGGCGCGGTTACCCCATTGGGCGTTGTAGCGTTATTGCCATTAACCGATGAATCCGTCCAAACACCATTCGTGGCGTTGTAGTTGACGGCCTTGTAATCGACGAGCAACGTGGCCGAAGCCGAAACTGCGCTCAGCGTCGATGCGCCCACCGCCGCCACCATCACCGCCAGCCACCTGCCGGAAAATTTTTTGTGCCTCATCATATGAGTACCTCCCTGAAAAAGACCTCTATTCCCAAAATCCGCCATGCCAACACGGCACTGCGGAGAAATATTCAACCTCTGCCACGACAACCTCTTGTCAAGCCCCCGGCCAAAATAAGCTTTGCCACCTGTTACGCCACCCCAAATCTATTTGGCCCCCAAGGCGTTTCCACGCCACACGTCGCCGGTGCCTGGCTTAAGGTCGGGGAAATTTGAGCGCCAGCCGACACTGCCGCAGCGCCATTTTCGCATCGCGAATAGCCGCCAGGCGGTGCCCGCCACAATGATGAGGTGCATGCTGGAGCATCTCTATCGCCAACACCAGAAAATGCGCCCCTTTTTTTATCAGGACCTTGCCGCCGGGCTTGTGGTTCATATAAGCATCGAACGCCATGGGATCAGCGCGGCCTGCACCCACCGCCGGACGGTCTACCACCCGCACCGCCCCACCGATGCCGCGAGCCGGACCACTGGCCCACACCCCGGCGGCCAGCGCGCCGCCGAGAATCACCGCCAGAGGCAACTTGCTACGCATAGATTTGTTGTAATGAAGCATGAGATGTTCCTCCTGTAAGAACAATCTATTCCCAAAATCCGCCCTGCCAACACGGCACCGCGGAGGAATATGCCATCAACACCAACGCGGCCAAACCCGCCGCAGCCCTGCTTTCCCCACTCCCTCCATAAGTTCCGGTAACCCGTGCTCATCTTCGCACCACAACCCATCACGTATTCTCCGGACCGACCTTCCACCATCCAGCCGCGGCATATTTATAATTTTCAACCTTCCGGAGCCAGGACAGACAAACGAGGCTTTGATCCGATCAGATACGCGCAAATATATCCACGCGCAAAGTGTATGTCAACCCTCTGTCGCAAACTATTTTCTCCAGCCGCAGCGTAAGGGTGCCCGATTGGCCATTGCAGACACAACTATTCGTATATGTAAATGTTGATAACGTGGTGCGGCAAGAACATGCGCCAAGTGGCGAAACGGCGTGTGGAAACAACCCGCCGACTTGGCCACGCCGACTCCCGTAGTGCCCGACCTGGGCGTACCTTTGCGTCCTCTGTGGTGAATAATCGTCGTCGTTGACCCGCGCAATCCATGGTTAATCCTTCGCCGGGTCGTCGTGCTTTCGCGCCTTCGTGTTTAACCGTCGTCGTTCCCCGCGCAGCCACCCATTGCGCCGTGTTCCTTGAGCTCTCCTGCTCAACTTTCTATTTTCTCCATTCTCGCGCAGCGCCGCTCCCGTCTCGCGCAGCGTTACCCCCATACCGCACCTATCATTAAACCAAGCGGAACTCCCGATGAAGAACCTACCCGCCCGGCGCAGGCCGGGCCCATTCCGCCTGACCACTGAAAGCTGATCGCTTCGGCTGCGGCCGTAGTCGCGATGTAAAATCATTTCGCCGCTGCAGCCTGAGCTTTACGTTGCCATTCCATGGCCTTGGCGTGGTCTTGCGGCACCCCACGCCCGTTCTGGTAACACCAGACCAGCCAATTCATGGCGTTGGCGGACCCTTCCGCCGCAGCTTTGCGGAACCATTGGACGGCTTGCCAATCGTTTTCCGGCACGCCTTTGCCGGCGATATAGACGACGCCCAACTGGTTGGCCGCCACCGCGGAGCCCGCCGCCGCCGCCTTGCGATACCACGCGACGCCTTTTGTGGGGTCAGGTTTATAATCACTTGAAAGCGTTACACCATCGATTCGGCAGTAACAATAGCGATCCCCCATACACACCATCGCGTCCACGTTGCCCTTGTGAGCTGCTTCTTGAAAATCGATTATCGCCGTATCGTTATTCGCCATCGCTAGAGGGAACGGACCATGGAGCAGAAAATAATACCCCAGATTATCCAGGGCCTGGACATTTCCGCCCTCGGCAGCCTTTCCAAACCAGTGGGCCGCCAGTTTATAGCTCTGCACCACCCCTTTGCCCTGATAATAGTGGACTCCCAGCAGGTTTTCCGCCGAGGTGTCTCCAGCCCGCGACCTCCACATGAGTTCCTTGATCCGATCTTGAGCCACGCCCCAACCATATTGATAACAGTGGGCGATCCAGCCCATACACGTTTTGGAGCCTTTCGCCGCCCCTTTTCTCCAATACTTCATCGCGGTGCCGTAATCGAATGGTACCCCTTCGCCCCAGGCATACATTACCCCCACTTCGTCATAGCCCGTAGTCGATCCATGTTGGGCGGCCTTTTCATACCATTTCATGGCTTTGCCATAATCGCGGGCCGCAATTTTACCCTGCCGATAAATTTGCCCCAGCCAACACATCGCATCAGTGGAACCATATTTCGCCGCTTCGTGAAACCATTTCAGCGCCTGCGCATTGTCTTGTTTTATGCCGTAGCCGGCCATGCAATCCACGGCCAGCAAGTTCATCGCCGCCGGCCAGCGACCCTTGGCCGCCTGCTGCAACAAGGCAAATGCCCTGGCCGGATTTTTGGCCGTACCGCGGCCGTTCTGGTAGTGCAGGGCCAGTTTGTAAACAGCCTCCGGCTGGCCGATTTTGGCCAGCCATTGGTCCGCGATAAAGTTACTGGGACTAACCCCCCACCCATTCCGGTACGTAAGATATAGATCATACTTCGCCCCATAGGAACCCTCTTGGGCGGCGAGTTCCCAGCACCGCCTGGCCCGCAGATAATCCGGCGCAAAATGAAACGGCCGGCCCCGCCCCATGGCAAACATTATTCCCAGCCAACGTTGGGCGCGGGCATCGCCATGGCCGGCGGCACGCAGCCACCAGGTCTTGGCGCGGGCATAATCCAGCGGTACACCCACTGCCCGGTAATACGCCATTGCCAAATAACGCATGGCTCTGGCCGATCCCAGATGCGCCGCCCGGCGATACCACCTGAGAGCCTTGCTCTCGTCCGGCACTTTTCTCCCAAGATACACATCGCCAAGACGCCGCATGGCCCGCCTATCACCCAGGCTGGCACCTTTGCCAAACCAGTGTATCGCAAGCTTATCACCCTTGGCGCCCATGCCGCAATAGTGCTGTCCCAGCTTATAGCAGACCTCCACATAATTCGACGCTCCCAGCAGAGTCTGGTATTTCCGAGCCTTAACCGCATTTTTCGCCACGCCGTCGCCATCCCTGTAACAAGTCATCAAATCGTAGAGCCCGGCTTGGTTTCCGGCCGCGGCCGCCCGGCGATACCACCGCACCGCCGCCTTGGGATCCTTGGCAACCCCCAGACCGTTATCGTAATAATAACCAATGTTATTCAACGCCCTGCCGCAGCCCGCGTGCGCCGCCCGGCGAAACCACGCCAGAGCCTTGGCTGGGTTCGCTGCCACCCCCCCGCGTCCCTTTTGATAGAACAGTCCAATTGCATCCATGCCGCAGCCGGATCCGGCCGCCGCCGCGCGACGAAACCACTTTAGCGCCGTGACATCGTTGCGAACCACACCGCTGCCATCAGCATAAAGCCAGCCGATGGCAGCCATGGCATCGCCGTAACCCACTTTGGCTGCCTTGCGGAACCACGACATGGCGGCATGGAATTTGTACAGGCCCGGCAGGGAATCTTCATAGCAAAGCTCTCCCATTTCGGCCATGGCCGCGCCGGAACCTTCAGCCGCCGCTTTTTGAAACACCTGGATGGCAATGCCACGATCACGTGGCACGCCTCCCGGACGCGTGGGCGGCGGCCCGCCCAGCGGCGCACTCCACACCGGCAGGTAATGGGGCCGCGATACCTTGCCCCAGGCAAACAACCGCCCCAAATAAACCATGGCGATTTTGGACCCGCCTCCGGCCGCCGTTTTCAGCGCCGCCACCGCCTCCCCATAAGCCGCCGCGGGGGCATGCGCCAAAATGACCGCGGCCGCATCCACAGCCACGGCATGATACCGATGCAGATGCACGTCACATGCCATCCGGCCGGTCAAGGCAGGTATATTAAGCCCATCCCTGCGCAGCACCTGCTGGTAATCGTCAATGGCCTGCGGCCACTGGCCTGCATGGCGGCGGCACTCAGCACGCAGCAGACACATCGCCGTTGGATTCGCACAATGCAAAGCCAAAAGACCGGTGGCATCGGCGATCGCTTCCAGGTATTGCCCCTGTCGCATTTCAATTTTCATACGTATCAGCCGCGGCAGGCACAGGTTCCCATCGCGTATGATCGCGGCGCGGCAGTCGGCCTGGGCTCCGGCAAAATCTCCCAGGTGAAAACGCATTTGCGCCCGCGCGGAAAGCAACTCGGCGGACGGGTTGCCACGCTGAATTTCCCGGGAAATTCCAGCCAGTGCCGCCACTTCCGCCAGCCGGTGCTGCACCCGCCGCAAACCGCGAACCGCGGCGGAGTTTTTCGGAAAGGTGATGCGCGCCTGCGCATACGCCGTGGCCGACTGCCGATAACGCCCAAGGTGAAACAGCGACCGGCCCAGCAATACATATGCGTAAGACTGGCAGCGCATCAGCCGTTGGCTGGTGGTGACATCGTACGGAAAGTTCGGGTTAACCAGAGTTGCATAAATGTCAAGGATTTTCCGATAATCGCGAATCGCCAGATTCCAATGGCCCGTCAACACCTTCAGCCGGGCCCGGCGACTGTAGCGCTCGGTAAAACTCACGCCCACATTGAACGGCAGATACAGGGCCGCCACCGCTTGGTTGGCATCAAAACTCTGGACCGGCAGCGTTTTACGGTAGAGCGAATAGGCATATTCCATCCGCGACTGCACCGCCCGGGTCATCTCGTAGGCGGTGGGTTGCAGGGCCAATATGTTCTGCGCCATCGCCCACGCCAGGTGGTCATGGCCGATGTCCAGATCAGCCTCGGCGCGCTTGAGGTAAAAATGCAAGGCCCAGTACATCACAAAACGTCGATGAACACGGGATTCGCCAATCCGCCGCTGGGCCCTGCCCACATGCTTGATCCAGCGGATGAAGACCTGCTGCCGACGACGAAAAACCTGCCACGCCAGCCCCGGCTGTCTGACGATAGCAGGTTTGGCCGTGGCCGGCATTGGTGCCGCGGCCAGACCATTGGGCGGTACGTGGGCATTCTCGGCGGTCAAGGCCCAGCTCCATACACGGGACAGACCCAGCGCCGGTAGACCATGCGCAGCCTTGCGCCATCGCCACAGCATTTGCACATAAGCCGCATCATTCTTGATCCTCGCCTTGGCCGCCGCCCGGTCGGACGGTTGCGGTAACATGTCCGAAAGCTTACGCAACTGTTGCAATAACGCCAGCGCCTGGTGATGGGCGGAGTCTGCGGCCGCTGTAATTTGCCGTTGCGCCAGGGTGTACGCTGCGGATTTCCGGTCATTTTGCGCCGCCTGAAACGCCCTCCACCAGTCAATGGCCTGCCATTGGTGCCCCGGCAGATGACTTTCCACAACGCCCAGCAGAAACAGCACATCGGGCCGGTCCGGGGCCAGTCGCCAGGCCTGTAAAAAACTCGCCCGGGCCTGACCCCAGCGTTTAGCCTTGGCCCAAGTCCGCCCCTGATTCATGGCCGTGCGAAAGCTCGCCGCATCACCAGGCACTGGATGTATTTGCGGCAATATATCCGCGATCGCCGCCACGCCGGGCAACCAAAAGGCCAGTGCCAACAGCAACGCAAGAGCCGACCGCCGAATGAAGAGCTTGTTCATGCCTGGTTCCCGTAAAAATGGAAAATGGCGCACGCCTTACCGTGGCAACTGCGGCAACATTTGTTTTACCAACTGCCGTTGATCCACCAGGGTTTTCATCCGGTTGGAAATCACTTTTAGATCCTGCAATTGCTGATCGGTTTCGGTGCCCAGTTGATGTTCGCTGCCGCCGAGAACCAATAACGCAAAGCCCGCCTCGCCTTCCGTATAAGCAGCCCGCGCCACCGCCACGGCGGGTTTGGCAAAGTCGAAGCTGCCGACTTCCGTCCATATCGCTTCCTGCTTCGACTCAACGGTACCCTGTTGCCACAAGTCTACTGATTTTTCCGCGGCCTCCACCTTCTCCTTGGCATCCATGACCGCTTCGACCGCTTCCGCGGTGCCCAGCCGGCTCATCGTAATCGGAATATCTTCCAACTGCTGCTGAATCTCCTCCTCCGGCACGCCCGCCTCCTCCATTTTCTTGATCCATTCCTCCACCGCCGCACCTTGATCTCCCACAATGCCCTGGTGCAGCATGGCCTTGCCGTCATCGGAAATTTGATCCAGTTCCAGTTCTTTGAGTTGATCCTTCAGCTTGTTAACCAGGTCGGCTTGCGCTTCCCTGGACATATCACCCAACTGCTCAAAATCGTCGGCACGCACGTTAAAGCCCAAACCCGCCAGTTGCGCCTTAATGGCCGCGATTTGCCGATCCAGATCACTGATCATCTTCTGAGCCTGATCTTGCGTGGCCGGTGCCTTAAACAGTGGCTGCGGTGCCACCGCTGCCCATGCCGCAGCGGCGAGTTCGCCGCCGCCCGGCGGAACCGTTGGATTGATTCCCTGGGCCACCCCAATATTGACCACATCCGTACTGGCACCCCGCAAATCGACTACATCCGAATCCCAGAGGGACCCGCCGTTGTAACCGGAAAAAGACGATCCGGAGACGTCAGCCGTTGCCATCCACACCTGGTTGCCATTGCCATCAATAAAATTCTGCATCCTGTTGGCAGCACGCTGGTCGGCCTCTTGGGCGGCCCGGGCGGCGGCGATGGATGCAAGCTGTTGCTGGGCCTTTTCCAGGTTGGCCCGCATGATGGCATCGTCAGGCGCATAAGTTAAGGCCGTTTGAAAATACCGCAAAGCCCCGTCAAAATCGCCGCTGGCAAACAGCGCACACCCCTGGCTATTTTCCGCCCGCGCCAGGCTCGAACGGACAGTTCCATCGTTCGGGTTCAGTTGCAATTGCTGCCAGAACATGCTGATGGCGGTAAGATAATTCCGGTTGTCCATCGCATTTTGGCCACTGGTTTGAAAAGCCATGGCCTGTTGATATCGCTGCTCTTCAGCAATGGAGCGCTGGTTGGCGGCGGCGGTGTTTTGCGCCGCGTGAGCCCGCATGGCCGCAAAATAAGCCCCCATACATGCCGCCTGTTGCCGCGCGGGTGTCCAATAATTGGCTTGTTCGTGCATCTCGTCAATAAGATCGTCCGCGTCTTGCGCATGAACCAGTGGGACCCAGGCGAACCAAGGGGCCAGCAGGACAGCCGCCATGACCAATGCCCCAAGACAATTGAAAAGACGAAGATTTCTATACATGGTTTTCCGACCCCTTACCACACCGTCATATCGTAATCATGTCATCCTTTACGTCAATAAAAAATGATATCTGTCCAAGCGAACGGCCGCGGTAATTATCCCAGGCGGGAGACAACCTGCTATGGCCATGCCTGCTTGGTCGAAGGCTCTTTCCCGACATGCTGTAGTTTATCCCGGCCGCGCCGGGATGGTAAAAAAATCGTCGCCGTGCTCCCGTTGAGGCATGGATGCCAAAATCCCGATGCCGCAGGATCGGCCAATCGGGACTGACCGCTCCATTACCCACTTCTCACGCAGCGCCGCCAAGCTTCCCCAATTCCGATAATGTTTTTGCGGCCAAATAACCGATGGAGGGAGATAAGGCGATTTTTACAGAAGTGCCATGAAAAACAATTAGATGCGAATAAATTGTTCGTAAATTAAAATTACTGAACCGGGCATTGGTAAACCGCCAAAATATGGTAAGCTGGACTAATTCAACCCTTGGTGCGTAAGATTGGGTTGAGATTATGAACCGGCGAACAGGGCGTTTTTGTGTGTCTGATGATGTTGGAGCCTCGAGGTGAGTACCCTGGAATCAGTTGATAAACTGCCTGATGGAATCAATGGCCTGAACAGCGAATTTCTTCTGGGCCTTTACGAACAGTGGAAACAAGATCCGGAATCAGTCAATCACCAATGGCAGTGGTTCTTCCGTGGATTTGACCTGGCCGCAGAGCGACCATCCCCCGCCCAACCCCAAACCGCTTCGCAGCCATCCATCGCGGACGGCCGCGGCGGTGCAGGTGTGCATCCTGATCTGCAAATATCCGAATTGGTACACAGCTATCGGGAACTCGGACACCTGATCGCCAATTTAGACCCCCTGGGTCATAACCAATCTGAACATCCGCTGCTGGAACTCGGCGAATTCGACCTTTCCGACGCCGATCTAGACCGCCTGGTGAAGGCCGATGGCCTCGGCGGAAACACCGGCATGGTACCGCTGCGACAATTAATTTCCATGCTCCGTCAAACCTATTGCTCCACCTTGGCGGTGGAATTCATGGACATTCGCGATCAATCGCAGCTTACCTTTCTGCGCGAATTGATGGAACCCTGCCTGAATCAGCCCCAACTTTCCGTGGAAGATCGCAAAAAAATCGTCTCCCGCCTCATCGCCGCCGAAGAGTTTGAACAGTTTTTACAGCGCCGCCACCCCACCACCAAGCGCTTTTCAGTGGAAGGCGCTGAAGCTCTTATTCCCATGATGGATGAACTCATCGAACAAGGGGCGATACTGGGCATGGATGAATCCATTATCGGCATGGCCCATCGCGGCCGGCTGAACATCCTGGCTCACATTATGCGAAAACCCTATGAAATGATTATGGCCGAAGTCCTGGACCGGCCCCAGAAATTTACCGGCGACGGCGACGTGAAATATCATCTCGGCTATGCGTGCGATCTTCAAACACAGGCCGGCAAACAGGTGCATCTGTCTCTCTCCGCCAATCCCAGCCATCTGGAAATTGTCGATCCCGTGGTGGAGGGCATTACCCGCGCCAAACAAAACCGCAAGGGCGATGCCACCCGCCAGCGCGTAGTCCCCATCCTGATTCACGGTGACGCGGCCTTTACCGGTCAGGGCATTGTCGCCGAAACCCTGTACCTTTCGGAATTGGAAGCCTACCGTACCGGCGGAACAATTCATATTATCATTAACAACCAAATCGGCTTTACTACCGACCCGCACGATGCCCGATTCACCCGTTACCCCAGCGATGTCGCCAGAGCCATACAAGCACCGGTCTTTCACGTCAATGGTGACGACCCGGAGGCGGTGGTGCACGCCGCACGCCTGGCCATAGCGTTCCGCCAACGCTTTAAAGCCGATGCCATTATCGATATGGTTTGTTACCGCCGCCGCGGCCATAACGAAATTGACGATCCCACCATCACCCAGCCGGTGATGTATCATCAAATTGAAAAGCATCCCACCACCCGACAAATTTATGCCCAGCGACTCTTGGCGTCCGGCCAGATCACCCAACCAGAACTCGATGCCGTTGCCGCCGATGTACGAGAGCACCTCGAAAAAGCCCAGGAATACGCCCAAACTTTTAAGCCCGCCGATTTGCCGCCCCCTCCCCATGGTCCCTGGAAGGACTTGCTCAAAGCGCCACGACAAATCAAAGATTGGTGTGCCGACACCGGCATAGACAAAGCCCGTCTGGTAGCCATGGCCGAGACCCTCTGCCGCATGCCCGAAGGCTTTAACCTGCACCCGCGGGTGGCGCAAATGTACAAGCACCGCCTGGAAACTGTAAAAAAAGCCGCGGATATTGACTGGGGTTGCGGTGAAATGCTCGCCATCGGCAGCTTGCTTGATGAAGGCACCTGGGTGCGACTGACCGGGCAGGATGTATGCCGCGGCACCTTCGGCCATCGCAATGCCGGCCTTTACGATGTCCAAAACGGGCGGCCCTACGTACCGCTGGCCGTCTATGCCGAAGGCAAGTCCCGTTTCACCCTCATCAATACCATGCTCTCTGAACTCGCCGTGGTCGGCTTTGAATATGGTTTTGCCTCCGCAGATCCCCATGCCCTGGTCATGTGGGAAGCCCAGTTCGGCGATTTCGTGAACATGTGCCAGCCCATTATTGACCAATACGTGGCCAGCGCTGAAACCAAATGGGGAAAGTACAACGGACTGGTCATGATTTTGCCCCACGGCTATGAAGGAGCCGGGCCGGAACATTCTCACGCCAGGTTGGAGCGGTTTTTGCAACTCGCCGCGGAAGACAATATCCAGGTCTGCAATCCCACCACGCCCGCCCAGTATTTCCACCTGCTGCGCCGCCAAATGCACCGCAGCTTCCGCAAGCCGTTAATTATCATGGCTCCCAAGTCCTTGCTGCGCCACAAACTGGCCGTTTCCACACTGGAAGATTTCGCCCACGGAGGCTTCCAGGAAATTATCGACGAAGTAACGCCGCTGGATCGCCAACGCGTACGCCGCGTCCTTTTGTGCAGCGGCAAAATTTACTATGAACTCCTCGCCGAACGCACCAAACACAACATCACCGACATTGCCATCCTTCGCCTGGAACAAATTTACCCGTTCCATTCCGACCGCCTCACCGAAATCGCCCGTGGCTATCCACGCGGTGTGGAAATTATCTGGGTGCAGGAAGAACCACGCAACAACGGCGTTTATCCCTTTATCGGAGCCAAAATGCACTACTATTGGCCAGGTATGCAAAAATTGCTGTACCTGGGCCGCAAGCCTTCCGCCAGCCCCGCTGCCGGTTCCCATGAGCGCCACGTGGTGGAACAACAGGAAATCGTCTCCAAGGCGCTCGGACTCGTGCCGTGGGAATACTCCCGGCCCATCGTCGAAAGTCCCAGCCTCTCCGGCGCGCGTAAGTCCTCCGCCAGCGAGGTGGAAATGACCGAAGGAACCACCATCGGCAAATGACTTCCCGCACCCGGGATGGCGTGAATCCATCACGCCGGAAAAAATAGCAGGATATTCATGAACCATCACCCTCTCAGCAAATTTAGAAAGGCCCTCCCATGCCCAATCATTTAATTGACCTGCACGTCCCCGGACTCGGAGATTCCATTGCCGAAGCACGCATCGCCAACTGGGTAAAAGCCGAAGGCGACGCCGTTACACCCGATGATGTCGTGGCGGAATTGGAAACAGACAAGGCCACCGTCGAATTGCCCGCCGGCGGTACCGGGCTGCTGCGGATTGTTAAAGCCAAGGGACAAACGGTGGCCGTGGGCGATGTAATCGCCCGTATCGAAGCCGGTGCCGCGGGAACCGACGTTTCCGCCAAAAAGCCCGCCGCCACCACGCCATCCGCCGGAAAAAGCCCCGCCACTGCAAACGATAAACCCCTTAGCCCCGCCGTCCAGCGCCTGGTCACCGAAAATAAAATCGATCCCGTCAAGGTCGCGCCAACCGGCCCCGGCAACCGCGTGACCAAGGGCGATGTGCTTGAATACCTCGAATCACGCGGAACTCCAGCCGCGGATGCCGCCGCCACCCAAAGCTCCCGTGAATCACGTGGCGCAGCCGCCCGACCTCACCCCACCCCGGCGTCCCCTACCACATCCGCCAACGCCTTGGCCCCATCCGGACCGCACGTTATCCCCGCCGGTAACGAACCTGATGAAACCCGCGTCGAAATGTCCAAACTCCGTGAAACCATTGCCCGCCGCCTGGTGGAAGCCCAGCATCAGGCCGCCATCCTCACCACCTTCAATGAAATTGACATGTCCGCCGTACTGGCCCTACGCGAAAAATACAAAGAAAAATTCGAAAAATCCCACCACGTAGGCCTCGGCTTTCTTTCCTTTTTTGCCAAGGCCGTCGCCGCCGCCGTCGCCGCCGTCCCCATCATCAACGCCCAACTCCAAGATCGCGTAATCGTCTACAAAAACCATCTGCATCTGGGGGTGGCCGTGGCTACCGAAAAAGGCCTCATCGTCCCGGTGGTACGCTACGCCAATAAACTTTCCATGGCCCAGATCGAAGGCGAAATTAAACGCCTGGCCACACGCGCACGCGAAGGCAAAATTTCGCTTGAAGAACTCGGGGGCGGCACGTTTACCATTACCAACGGCGGAGTCTTTGGATCGCTCCTTTCCACCCCCATCATCAATCCACCGCAAAGCGCCATCCTCGGCCTGCATAAAATCGAAAAACGCGCCGTCGTGGTGGACGACCAGGTGGTGGTGCGGCCGATGATGTATGCGGCACTATCCTACGATCATCGTTTGATCGATGGCCAGCAAGCCGTGACTTTCCTCGCTCACATCAAGGATTCGATTGAAGACCCCGCCCGGCTGCTGCTGGGCCTTTAACCGCCGGAGAATCCCGCAAGGCGTATTGCAACATCCGCTCATCGGCCAAACCGTCCCGGCATACCTGTTGAATAAGCTTATCCGCCTTGGCCGTGTTCAGCAGCTTCAGCGAAAGAATCAACCCGCTGTTGAGTCTCGGATCATTTTGCTTCCCATGCTCCAGAGCCGCCATCAAGGCCCGCACACAACGCGGCCGAAGCTTGGCTCTGGTTTGGCCCATGCCCCCCAGGACCGATGCCATCACCACGCGTACGTACGTATCCAAAGCCCCGTCTTGCAAGCTCACCATGGCCTGCTCACATAGGGCCGCTCCGATCATTTCCAGCACCACCGGCAGTTCCGCCCGGGCTCGATCATCCTTCCGCCTGATCGCCGTATCAAACGCCGCTATCAGGGCCTTCCCCGCCTCACCCGCCCGCAGTTGCCCCAACGCCCGATACGCATGTACCCTGGCCCAGGCCATGACCCCTGCGCCCTGGTCCAAAGCCAAATCATCCAGCATCGCCACCAGTTGCCCGACATCCTTATCCCCCAGCCCGCACGCGGCGGAATAGCTCGGCCACGCCACCTGGTCCGGCGTAAACCGCGCCGTCACTTCAGATCTGCCCGATCCCAAAGTCAGCAGGCCACTCACCGGCGGAAAATAACCATCACCAGCCGACATTGTGAATCCTTTCCCTAAGACCCGCCCGAAACAGACCTAGTTATATCGCCATGTCGGCGCATTGCAATCGCCCGGCATTGCATTCCCAACCGTCTTAGAGACGGCATTGATGCCGTCCGTTTCCGTGGCCTGCCATAATATCCGGCCATACCACCCCAGCCGCCCTCAGCCATGCACCAGCTTGAGCATCCAATACGCCACCGGTGCCGCCAGCAACGGTGAGTCGATCAGATCCAAAATCCCCCCAAAGCCCGGTACACGGCCCGAGTCTTTTACACCCGCATCCCGTTTCAGCAAACTTTCCAGCAAATCGCCGAACTGCCCGGCCGCGCCCAGCAACAACCCCGCCAACGCCCCTTCCCACCAGTCAAACTCCGACGAGCAATGGGTCAAAATGCTGCCGATGACCGCAGCCAAAACCAGCCCCCCGATAAAGCCCTCCACCGTTTTTCCAGGCGATAGCCAGGCAATAAGTTTGCGCCGGCCCAGCCACCGACCAAACGCATAGGCCCCAATGTCCGCCCCTTTAACCATCAGCAATATCGACACCACCATGCCCGAGGAATGGCTTAGCCGAATAGGCAGAAAAAAACCCGGTAACACACCCAGATACGTAATGGCCAGCAGAGATCCCCCCGCAGACGCCATTGCTCCGTCAATTCTTTCTTTGCGGCTGTACATGACAAAAGCCCATACCATCGCCAAAGCCAACACGGTCGGTACCAGGTAGTGCGGCTTAACCGTGTGAAACCAATGGGCGATGACAATGGCAGGTGCCGCAGCCCCCTGCGGATGCGCCAGCAGCAGTTCCGAGATTTGCTCCAGCCACGGCCAGAGCATGCACAAAATTGCGGAAATCGAGCACACCCGCAACGAAATTTTGACATGCTCGTGCCCCAGCAAGTTCCGCATTTCCGCAGTGGCAAAAGGAATCGCGATGATCATGGTAATGGCCATCAACGCCCCTGGCGGAAATGACCAGGGCCGCGCCGGCCAACCCACCGACCACGTTTGATCCAGATAAAACATGACCAGCAGGGCTATGCCAAAGAGCAAACCAAAAATCAGACGTTGCTTAAACATAGCCCGGCACTTTCGCACACAACCGCCAAAACCGGAGGTATGGTAAGCGGATGACTCGCCGGAGTCCATGATCTTCAGCCAACAAAAGCCCCTGTCAAAGTGCCGCTGCAGGCACCAAGGTTAGGACACCAGCACCACCAGCGTGGTAAGCTGTACGCATTCATCAATATACTGGCCCCACACGCACTGCCGGATCGGCGTATCCGTGCTGCCTGATCCGCCAAACGGGTCGCGCTCTTCCATGCACTGCCAGCCCGACCAGAGATAATCGGTGGTGCCGCTCAGTATGTTGCCGGTCAGACCGCCGTTGGCCTCCCTTCCAACACGACAATCACAAAGATCACAACGATCGGCCGAAGGGCCGGTTGGTGGTTGATTCCGGGTTATTTCATTCGTTGCAACCAACGCGTTGCCCCTTCGAGATTCTTGAATTTTACCTCGCGCCTGCTGGTGCCGCAAACCATCGACTCCGTCCGGCCCCGCGGTCCGAGAAGTTAACGGCTTCCGCGGCCCGCCCCCCTAAATACCCGGACGACAAATGCGATCAATGCGGCAGCAACGCCCAGCGTTCCAAGGACCACAAGCGGCAACACCACCAAAATCGCCCCCGCCAGAAAAACTATGACACCCCCAATACCGAAAATTAAAACGGGACTCCGTAGAGGGCTCGGACTTGGTACTGTTCGGATTAGCCCCGTGTCACCCCGCCGTCGCCGCCGCAGCGCGAACGCGACAATGGAAGCTACGCTTCCGAGGATGAAAAAGATTAATGCGACGTGGGATGCAAACCGCATGTGAGATTCCCACCACGGGCTCGACGTTAGCAAGGCCGTCTTGGCTTCATCGCTTCCCAAAGCGGCGGCCCGTCGCCACCATTCCCTCGCCACGGGGCGGTTCCGCGTAACGCCTAGGCCTCGATCGTAAAGCATTCCGATTCCGTACATCGCCATCGCGTTGCCTTCCGCAGCGGCTTTCCGGAACCAGGCCATCGCCTTGGCATAGTTCCGCCGGGTTCCGAGGCCGCCGGAATAGAGCCGGCCGAGGCCGTACATCGCCCCCACGTTACCAGCAGCCGCCGCCCCCTTCCACCAGACCATGGCCTTGCGATAGTTCCGTGGGACGCCCAGCCCCTGGAAATAGAATGAGCCAACGCCGTACATCGCCCCGGCGTCGCCCGCCGCCGAAGCCCTTTTCAGCCAAATCACCGCCTTCACGTAATCCTGCGGAACGCTAAGACCGCGCGCGTAGAGGCGGCCAATGTTTGCCATGGCGGCGGCATCGCCGTGAGCTGCCGCCCTCCGGAACCACGCCAGCGCCTTGCCATAATCCAGCTCAACGCCGAGCCCCCCCTCGTACATGAGGCCGAGGCTACCCGCCGCGTGTGCGTACCCTGCCGCAGCGGCCTTCCGGTACCACTTAACGGCCCTCACGTAGTTCTTCGGAACCCCCAGGCCCTTGAAATAAACGATCCCGATGTAGTATTCCGCCTTGGCGGACCCCGCCGCCGCCGCCTTTCTCCAAAAGGAGACCGCTTCTCTGAAGCGGCGGTGATCAGCCGCCTCAACTCCACGCCGGTAATCCATGGCACCGTGCGGCATCGGCGAGCTCAAGCCGAGCACTATCCGCGTACTGCCCGTGCCAAGAACCAACCCAAATGTTATGAGGCCGCCCACACGCCAGCCCCGACGGCACTGGCCCCTTAGATTTTGGAGAAACGCTACCACCAAACTCACCTTTTCTATTTTTATTCCCCTTCCACCACTTCCCACCACGGCTCGGGTTCGCCCGGCACCGGCCCCTCCTCGGGCCTCCGTGGCTCCTCACCGGGATTGAGCCTGAAGGGCGGCGGTACGGGTAGAAGCGGCGGCCCACCCAGGCAGCCAATCGCCTGCATCAGGCGGAGGTTGGCTGCCTCTGCCAACAGATCGAATTCCCACTCCGCCGCGTGGGCGTTGTATTCAATTTCCAGCTTGGTCTTTTCCCATCCGGTCGGCGGCGGGCACGCGTTGAGCTTGTCCAGAGCCTTCTGGGCCTTTCTTGCCTCTTTCTCCCCCGCCCGGTACCACCTGCGGGCGTTCTGTGCCAGATGGTGACACGCCCAGTAGTGGTAGCCGAACAGCAGCCCCGACGGGTCGGTCGCCACCACGGATGCCCCAACCGCGTATTCGTATAGATTCGGCCCCGCGAGGTAGCCGATGGGATCGCGCTCAATCCACCTTCCAAGAGTTGGGTTGTACGTGCGATTGCGGACGTAATAGAGCTGTGTTTCCGGCTCGTACTTGTAGCCACAATAAATGATGTCATTGGCCCCGTAGCTGCTTTGTACATCGTCGTTGGTGAACCACACGCCATCACTGCCCGGACCGGTGAAGATGATGGTGTTGCCGCTGCCGACCGAAACACGACGGGCACAACGACCACGACGCACCATGGGCGTTTCATCCCGGCACCGGTCAAGGCCGTCCCCGGCCAAGCGGCGGTCCGCACCGTCGTATCCGTCGTGTTGAACCCTCTCAGATGACCATGCGTTTGATACCATCACGCAACATCTCAACGTTGAAATTGATCAAAAAGCCCAGCCGACAACCTGTAGGCCGCAGGTAGGCCATCCACCGCTGTCACTACACACCATTCCGTCTCGTTGTGCCCGTTGTGCCCGTCGTGTTGAAATCCCCGGCCCCAGCTCCCTGTGAACGGCAAACGCCGCATCCAGCGCCTTGCTACCGAGCGCCTCGACGCCCGCCGAAACCGGCTCAAATGCCCTTGGCACCTACCCTACCCCGCCAGTCGTTGTGTCCGTTGTGCCCGTCGTGTTGAAAAAGCACTTCATTGTCATCCGTGAATGTTACCACATCATCGGCACTGTCAAAAGCGTAAGTCCGCTTTGAATTGTCCTGATAAGTTTCGCTGACTTTGCGATCGTGGGTGTCAGACACCGACACCGTGGTCACCCGGCTGGGCCGGCTCGCCCGCACCAGAACGACGCTCCGAGAGCAGGTGGGCAATGATCCTTAGCAGCCTAGCGCGCTCCATCTCGACCAAGCCGATCAGCATGAGTACCGCGCTCGCACCCGCTCCCGCCAGATCGAAGCGCAGCGCCGAAAAACCGACTCCCAAGATACCAACCCCAAGGACCATGAGGCCTTGTGAGCGGGCGAGGCTCCCGGCGTCCGCTGGGCTCCGGCGCGACAGGTTCTCGATGAGCTTCCGGTCTCGCGGGGAGAGCGGGCTTGTGGGCATTTTTTTCGGATTGGGCAACATATTTCCTCCTACGGTTCCGGCACGGTTTCACGGAATGCCTTGATCGCGTGCCACGCTTCCGTGGCACGGGCCTTGAACTCCCCGGCCACCGGCACACCGCCGACACCGCCAAAGGCCGCGGCGGGGGACGTCTCAACAATTTTCGACACCTGGATAAGGCGATTGAGGGCATCGTACTGATAAATCAATGTGCCATCATTGGCCAAATTGCCGTTGGAAGCACCGGTTGCGCCGTCATACTGAAAGGTTATTTGGCTTCCGCCGGTAACGGTGCGTTGGATAATTTCGTTGAGCTTGTTGTGGTTGCGCTGCTCGGTGATGGCACTGCCGCCCACCGGCGTGTATGCCGAATCACGCCAATTGCCCAGGCCATCGAGGTTCCAGTTGCGGTCTGGCCGATCCGGCTTTGATCCGGGAATCCCGCGCCGCGCTGGATGAACTCACCACTATTTTGAATCTGCCGCGCCTCTACGATTTTCAACGCTGAAAGCGTGGGGAAATGTTTTATCGACAACGCCGGCTGTATGCGGCGGCTGGAGCCGGTTCCGGCGAATCCGGATCGCTGTTGGAAACAGTCCGGATTTGCTCGCCCTCTTAGGCCAAAATTCCTGGACGTAATACCGGTTCCTCGGCGGGAAGGTGTTGTGTCTCAATAGAAATGTCACCCCCTTGTCTCAATAGAAGTGTCACCCCTCCCGAGCCAGTTGGGTTATACGGGCGGAATGGAAATACTTGTAATGAGCAGAATCGAAC
>JAJZCR010000077.1 GCA_021851715.1 Planctomycetota bacterium | reverse complement strand
AACATGTGGTTCGGATGAAGGACGGATCGCCAAGGAGAACCGTTGGCTCCTTTCTGATTCGGCTGGCCAAGCTCGGTGGCTATCTGGACCGGACGGGCGACCTGCCGCCCGGCAACATGGTCCTGTGACGCGGCATGGCAAGGCTGACCGACATTCACCTCGGCTTCAGCCTGGCAGGAAATGTGGGTAATTGAAAGTCTCCGTGAACGGGTACCAAAAATATTTACAATGCGCCTGATCGTTGTGGTGATTGCCATCATGTTTAGCTCCGCTGGTATGGTCGAGGCGCAATCCACCGCAACGGCCCCGGAGGCCATCCGACTGACGCCTCCAACACCGACCATCGCACGGGCCAAACCGAGCTGGAATGAGATGAACGTGCCGCAACATTCCGCGTGGGCGAAGAATTTTTTGCTGATTGTCGTATGGATGTTTGTGCTGGCCGTGTTGGCGGGGCCGCTGGTAAAATATGCCGCCAACCGTAAGCCGTTGCCGCGTTCGCCCGCCGGTGGCGCGTGGTAAGGCCGGACCGCCAGAGGAAATGAAAGGAGAAATTCATGCCGTCAGATTCAAGTTTTGATATCGTCAGCGAAGTAAACCTGCAGGAACTGGATAATGCCGTGGTGCAGGCCCAAAAGGAAATTATCACCCGGTTCGATTTCCGCGGTACCTCCGCTGCCGTGGGAGATTTGGACAAAAAAGAGAAGCTCATCGTTTTGACCGCCGATGGCGAGCCGCAATTGGAAGCGGTGCTACAGGTGCTGGTGGCCAAGATGACCAAACGCGGCGTGGATCCGCGCTGCCTGGACCGGCAAAAACTGGAAATTGCCACGCACAATACGGTGCGCCAGAAGTTAAAGCTAAAAAGCGGCATCGACCGCGACACCGCCAAGGCCCTGCAAAAGCAAATTAAAGATTTGGGGCTCAAGGTTAATGCCGGCATTCAGGGTGAATCGCTACGCGTGAGTTCGTCCAAAAAGGACGACTTGCAGGCGGTCATCGTCGCCCTGCGCGCCCATCCCCCATCCATTCCGCTGCAATTCAACAACTACCGATGACTTAAGGACGAAGTGGTGCCTTTTCCCGATAAAAAACCGCCCGTAAGAATTCACACCACCACCCTTTGGGAATACCCTTCCCAGGACTATGGCCGGGAGCCGCACGGCGATAAAGATTATATCGGAGCCACCCCCGCGTGGGTGATATGGAATTTACTTTCTCGCTACACCCGCACCGGCGATGTCATCTTGGATCCCATGTGTGGCAGCGGAACCACCCTGGATGTCGCGGCAGAATTGCAGCGCAAAAGTATCGGGTTTGACCTGGTGCCGAGCCGGGATGATATTCAAGGTGCGGACGCTCGACATATTCCTATAGCGTCAGCCAGTGTGGATTTTGCTTTTCTCGATCCACCCTACAGCACACATGTGGATTATTCCGACGATCCACGCTGCATAGGCAAGCTCAATGCCGGCGAAGCACCGGTGGGTCGCGGCCCCAACGCTTACTTTTTGGCCATGGATGAAGTTTTCGGTGAGATCCACCGCGTGCTCAAGAGCCGCCGGTACATGGCCGTGTACGTAAGCGACTCATTTAAGAAGGGGCGTGGCTTTATTCCCATCGGGTTCGAATTATTTTCGCTGTTGCGGCAGCGTTTTCAGTCGGTGGATATTATTGCGGTGGTGCGCCACAACCGCACCTTGAAGCGAAACCATTGGCATACCGCGGCCATCGAAGGCAATTACTTTTTACGCGGTTTTAATTATCTGCTGATCATGAAAAAGATGAATTAGCAACTCTCCACCGCGGGCAAAAACTAATGCCTGCGCGCAGCGTACATGATCCCGGGGCAGGTGTTTACCGTGGATAAATTATGGCCAGGCCAAAAACACTTTGCGGAAGCGAGGCCGCCCGCGCCCAGCTCACTTTCCCTTGCGCGCGGCGGTTTTGGCGATGCGCGTGTTTCTCCAGAAACCGGCCAGATTCGCCTGGGCGGTTTTGAGACTCGCACGTTGGCCCACCGAGGTTTGCCGCAGTTTTTGCAGTTTCACTTCCTGCCGTTGCAGGTCCGCCGCCATGGCGTTATACACCGGGCTTACTTTATTAAGCGCCAAAAGGTTTTCGCGCAGGTGCGCCTGATAAGCCATCAGACGGGTTTCTTCACTGCCGGTGGCATGGAGCGCCATCTGCCTCTGATGCACGATTTTCCTTAGCGCCACCGCGCGCTTGAGAACCGTCACGATGGCCATGGGTAGATGTGGCGTTTTGGCCAGTTGCACCAATGCCGGGCGGTTTAAACCGGTGAGGTCCGATGGTTGCTTTTGCGCTTGCGTTTGCACAATAGGCAGCTTGGTGGTGGCGTTGGCGGCCAGCGGCAATTGAAACTGATCCATGCCATGACGGGCTGCGGGATGCTTGGCCGGCGTTACAATTTTCCAGCCCGGCAATGTATTTTGCCGAATCAGCAGAGTTCGCGCCCCAGCGGCCTGGTTCACGACCGAATAGCCCGCTGTATTGGTGAGGTCTTGCGTTAGATACAATATGCCGCGCTTGATGGCGGCACTGACCAGCACCTGCTCATTTTTCTGTGGTAGCTGGCGCACATTTACACTCTGGTCCACCGCAAAGCTGATGATGCGCTTTTGTCCGCGGCCTAAACTGCCCAGTTGCACATCGCCGCCGTAACTGCCCTGTCGCACCACGCTTACTGGCCCAGCCAATAGATATTTACCCGTGGTGTTGGTCAATTGCAGGCTTTGCAGCGGGTGGCCGGCATTACCAACGTCCACGTACAGATCCAATAGCCGTCCCTGAATGGGTGCCACCAGAATGGGGACCATCGCCGATTGCTGGCGCGGAATGTTGACATCACGCACGCGATAATCAAACGCCGGATGGGTTCGCCCGGTTTGCGCCATCGCCTGCATGCCTTGCAGCGGATTAAATGGGGCAAGCCGGAGCAGTTGGGCATCCGCTTGTTTAGCGCTGCGCGCAAGGGCGGCGTGCGCGGAGAAATTTGCAGTGGCGGATGACAGCCCAAACTTCGGCTCGGCTCTAAGTGCGAGACCCGCGCGCAAGGGCACCACCGGCCCCCAGGAATTGCCATAAGTTTGCGGGCTAAACGAAACCCCTGGCGGCAACGCGGCCACCTGCCGCGGCAAATACAAGGGTCGATACAAGTCCTCAATAAACGATATCGGCTTGCCACCCAATAGATGCAAACTGATATGCCGCCAATTCATATCCGTCTGGTTGGATACAATGGCAAAGGCCTGCAACACCGGCTCCGACTTCCCCTTGGGCCAGGCCTGCCCACTGGGAATCACCAGCCGATAGGTAATCCGCCACAGCGGAGTTTCCAATAAATACGCAAAACGCACCATGCGACTGGATTTTCCATGGAACCACAGCGTAATCTCGCGCTTATGCACATTGGGCTGGCGGGCCAGCGCATTTAAAGCCCGGCGGAATGACCGCTGCAACTGCGGGCTATCCAGGTGGATGCCCCGCACCTTGGCCAAAGCTATGCTGCGAATATGGCCATGCGAAAACAAATTGATGGACCACGCCGGCCCCGTTGGCACTGGCCTTAGCTGCAGTGGGGGAATGGTCTGATGCACATCAATAATGCGACCGGAAATGGTTTTGTGGCCAGACTTATTAATTTTCAGGGTCACAACATCTCCACGAAATTGGCCCAAGATTGCGGCCAAGGATGGATTTCCAGCCAAATTAACCTGCAAGCCGTGCAGCGTAACCGATAGCGGTTCCTGGGACGGAAATGTCGCCTCGCCCACGCGGCCGCCCCCGGTATCCTGAAATACCAACGAAGCCAACACGTCATTAATCTGGCCGGAGCGAAAATGCAGCTTCTGGCTGGCGTTGCCGTCCACCATGCCCTGATATTCAAAGAAACCCACGCCCTGAGGGAATAAATCCACCCGGGCCAACTTGGCGTGCGCCTGTGGTCCGCCGGATGCAAGCCCATTGGGCTTTGACCCGCCACCATGCGGCCCCCACTGCGACTGACAAGCCGCAGATGAACCCAGCAGTAACGCCAACACCGCCGCTTGCAAAGACCTACGCATGATGATTCTCCTTAATAACAGACCGAATTCACCGCGACACCACCACGGGTCACGTCTTTAGATGCTTGAGAACTCCGTGGGTTCCCGCATTGGGGTCAGAGCTTGCAGTATCCGGTTAGATGTTGCGCTGGCATACGCCAACCCACACGCAGTCGCGGCATCCTGGCCGCCCGGGAAAATTGCCACGCCCCCGCTACGGCGTGTGGTGGGGGCGCTTGCATACAAGCCATGTGTCGGATGAAATACCAAGGAAGGCGAAACGCTATGGTACTCCATGACGCTGACTCGAGAAGCGGGAGTGTAACCGATGCACCAAATTTTCGGCCCCGGCCCCATCGATGTTGCAGCATCTCCTTTTGCCGTCTTACAGGCTCAACCGGCGGTCTTGCGCGACGGATTTTGGCGGTCACGCCAACAAATCAATGCCGAAGTCGGCCTGACCCATGGCTATCAGATGCTGGAACAATTCGGAAATTTTCATGATCTGGCATTGGCCGCGGGTCGCATTCAGGGCAGTTACAAAGGCCCGCTTTTCATCGATTCTGATCTGTACAAATGGCTGGAAGCGGTCGCTTTTGAATTACAACGCCGCCCCAGCACGTCAATCTCCGCGATGGCCGATCATGCCATTGATCTGATTGTTGCGGCGCAGGCACCTGACGGCTATCTCAATACGTATTACCAGGTGGTGGAACCGCATAATCGTTGGAAGCAGATTCATATCGGCCATGAACTGTACTGCGCCGGCCACCTGATGCAGGCCGCGGTTGCTTATTTCCGCGCCACCGGCAGCCATCGCCTGCTGGATGTGGCTTGCAGATTTGCCGATCATATCACGACGGTCTTTGGTCCGGGCCGGCTGGAAACCTGCTGCGGTCATCCGGAAATAGAAACCGCGCTGATTGAACTGTTTCGCGTTACGCGGCGGAAAGCATATGTGGACCTGGCCGCTTACTTTATCGACGTTCGGGGAAAGCACACCCTGGTGCCAGAACCCTTCGGATCCGTTCACTATCAGGATCAAACCCCGGTGCGACAGGCCGAAGCCATGGTCGGCCACGCGGTACGGCAACTTTACCTGTGCGCGGGTGTTACCGATTTATTTCTGGAAACCGGCGAAGCCGCTCTGCTGGAGTCACAGCAGCGGCTGTGGACGGATATGACTGCGGGCAAAATGTATCTTACCGGTGGGGTAGGACCGCGTCATGGCACGGAGGCGTTCGGCAATTACTACGAACTTCCTACGGATACTGCCTACTGCGAAACCTGCGCCGCCATTGCCAGTATTTTCTGGAATTTTCGGATGCTGCTGGCTACCGCGGATTCGCGCTTCGCGGATGTCATGGAAACGACTCTATACAACGGATTTCTTGCTGGAGTATCGCTGCGGCACGATCGCTATTTCTATGTCAACCCCATGTTGTCCCGTGGCGGAATTGAACGACCCCAATGGCATGGCTGCGCCTGCTGTCCACCGAATGTTATGAGGCTTATTGCCTCTCTGCACCACTACCTTTGCACCACCAGTCGAGCGGGTATCCAATGGCATCACTATGCCGCCGCCACAGTGCAGACTTCTTTTGCCACGTTGTTATTGGATACTGCATACCCATGGCGTGGCGAAATCACCATGACCATCGCACACACCCAAAATGATCCATGGGAATTATCTTTGCGAATACCCGCCTGGTGTGGCCGGGCTACTTTGGCCATCAATGGGCAGGCTATGTGGCTCAATATGCGGGACGGTTACGCTATTATCACGCGAACTTGGAGCCCCGGCGATACCGTGGCCCTGACGCTGACCATGCTACCGCAACTGATGATGGGAAATCCGAACATTGAAAGCGTTCACCACTGCGCAGCCATCACGCGCGGGCCACTGGTATATTGCGTGGAACAGCCTGATTGTGAGGCTCAAACGCCGTTATTGGATGTGCAGATCGATGCCAGCAAGCCGCTGGAAGTCCACGATCGGCCCGATCTGCTGGGGGGAGTTACCACCATTCGAGCGGCGGGTGTTTTGACCGACGTGACGGCGTGGCAGAGTTGTCTTTATAAGCCGTTGAGACAGGCCGATATCCTGCGCTCGGTGAATCTGGTGGCCATTCCGTATTTCGCCTGGGCCAATCGCGGGCCCGGGGCGATGCGCATCTGGATTCCACTGACAGAACGGAACCCATGAGCGGTTTAACGGAACATTGCGCCGCGAGTGTCTGGATATGGAAATATTCGGAACTCTGGCCCATGCGCAGGCGATCTGTCGGCTCTATCGCCGGCAATAGAATCGAGAGCGTCCGCATTCGAGCCTGGCCTACCTGACTCCGGACGAGTTTGCCTTGCGCGGCGCAGGGGCGGTTTCTTCCCCCCGCACCCCCACCCGGCCTTGCAACTCTCTTCCCTCCTGCCGTGGGGCGGTCCGAGTCAAGCCGAATCCCTGCGCCCACTATGCCTTGTTAAATGAACAGACTATACGAGCGAATTAATGTTCATGTGTGCGAAACCTATACGTTCAAGTGGGATCATCCATGGGAGCTGGACAGGAATCGTGGTTGACTCGCCCATCCCAGAGGTAATAATAATGCAACTGGAAGCCACGGGTTGCGTATTACTTTTGGTAACGTAAGGTACTGGTATGATTATTTTACAAAAGCGATTGCAGGCAACATTGGGATATTTTATGCGACTATTTTTACCATCGGACGGTGCTGTTGTGGCCAGGCGAGCACTTTTAGCGTTGGCGGGGGCAATGTTGGCTGTGGCCATGCCATTATTACTGGGGGGCTGCCAAAAATCATACAGCCAATTGCGGCCCGGAGTATCGCAATTTGTTCCTGCAGATCAGGGCCTGCAATCACGCGATCTGGTGGATATGACCAATCGCATGGCGGCGGACATGTTGCAATGCCAGGCGATTGCGCAAAACCCCAACAAGGTGATTGTTGTGATGGGCAGCGTTACCAATACGACCAGTCAGCCCTGGCAAAATGATGCCATTTATGTTGCGAGAATCCGGGCTCTTTTGAACCAATATGCCCAGGATCGTATGGCCTTTGTGGAATCCAGGCAGACCACGCTGCAACTGCAACAAAAGCAACTTGGCGGCGGCAACGGCGGGTTCGGCCAGTCCAGCCGGGCAGGGGTTCCCCAACAGGGCCTGATGATTCCGCAATATGTGCTGAAAGGGCATTTCTATGACCTGCCCAACACGGCCACCACCTATCACCTGTGTACATTTCAACTCGTTGATTTGCGCACGGGCGAAATCGTCTGGGAGGGCCATTACGAAGTACGGACGCTTAATTTCTAATGCCGTCTTGGCCGGGGCCATGCCGGATGGAATTCAGATGCGATGGATTGGACTGTTATTGGTGCTGTTGACAGTTAGTGTGGGCGGCTGCGGTACAGCCTTGAACCGCAACATGGAGTCCACATTTTTATCCGCGCATGATCTGATGGTCATGACCGATAAAATGGCGGCCTCCATTGCTTCCAATCCGCAAATTGCAGCCATCACCGCGCACGGTCCGATGGTGATTGTGCTGACCCACTTGCGCAATATGACGGATGAAATTATTCCGCGTAGTGCAGGCGATATTTTCCTGCATCGTGTGCGGGTACTGCTCAACGGTGAGTCTGCCTTGCGCAGCCGGTTTATTTTTGTGCTCAACCGGGACACCTTTAAGGAGTTGCAAGCCCAGCAGGGCTGGGGCACTGCGCAACTTGGGCCGGATGTTCGCCGGCTCCAGCCGGAATATGCCCTGCGCGCCGTCTTTTATGCCGATACCAAAGTGGCATACCAGTACCGCAGTGATTACTACCTATGCACCTACTTGTTGACCAACATTCGCACGGGCCAGATTATCTGGGAGAATTCTTATGAGGTGAAAAAGGCAGTGCATGGGAGTTTTTTGGATTAACCAGGGAATGGCCGGTGAGAATGCGGAAGGAAAAGAGAATAGCAGAAATGGATTTGAATTTGCGACTGGAGCGATGAAATTGATGGACTTTCAATCAAAAACCGGTCCGGTTCACCACAAGCGACACGGCTATTTTGTTTGCGTGGCAAGAGGCCTGTTGCTCCATCCTCGACGAATCCGCGGTGCGCTGTTGCTGCCGGTTATGCTGATGCTCTGCGCACTGGCGGGATGTTCGCAGGAATCAGCCCAGGTAAGGCAAGCGGTGGGGTATTATTACCTGGGGGATTATCCGCAGGCCGAAAAGATTCTGGCTCCGCTGACCGCGAAAAAAAATCAGAATTATGTGCTCAATAACTGCCGGTATGGTTCGGCGGCGCTGGCGGCAGGGAATCTGGACCATGCCGAGCAAGCATTTTTACGTGCGTATCGGGTCATGAATGCGGTGAACGTGACCACCGGCAGCCACGTGCTGGGCGCGGTTATTCTTTATGATGGATTTAAGGTCTGGAAGGGCCAGCCTTTTGAGCGGGCGATGGCTCATTACTACCTGGGGTTGATTTTTTTAATCAAAGGGGAATACAACAACGCCCGTGCCGCTTTTGCCAACAGCCTTTTCCGTCTCCGCCAATATGTCGCGCCGAACAATCACTTGCCCGCGCCCCAGCGTTATGCCCGCGTAGAATCGGATTTTACTCTCGGTTACTTCGGGTTGGGCGTCTGTTATATGCATCTGGGTAATACCAATCTGGCCCGTGCCAACTTCAACCGCGCCGTGCAACTAAACCCTGCACTAGGCCCGATTGTAGAGCGCTTGTACAACTCCAAGGTGAACACGCTGGTGTTTGTCGATTACGGGTTTGGTCCGCGGCGACGGTCCAGCGGATGGTATGGAGAACAAACTGTTTTCACCCCAGCCCCGTGGCAGGTCGGCCCCATTCCGCCGATTCAAGCCTGGGTCAATGGCCACGCCGTGGCCGGTATCAGCTACTCCTCCATGGTCAACACGTTGGCCCTGGCCCAGGACAAGCGCTGGCTGACGATGAATACCATTCGCGAAACCAAGGCGGTTCTCGGCACAGGCTTGATGGCGGGGGGCCTGGTCGCCGCTGACAGCGGTGCCCACAACAATAATGGCACTGTTGCCCTGGCCGGGCTGGGTGCAGCGGCTTTGGGCGCGGCACTGGCGGCATCATCGCATGCCGATACACGCTACTGGCAGATGCTGCCGTGGACAGTATACGTACTTCCGCTGGCACTGCGGAAAGGCTACAACCGGATCGAAATCAACGTGGCGGGTTCCAGCGTGCCGCCGTTTACCATCAATTACACCGGCCCAAAATACCGCGTGTTGTACGTGCGATTACGGTAGATGCCGCCGCGGGATGACCGATCGCGCCACCGTGGTCGGGCCTGATGAAAGAGAAGTGGGGGATTTCGTGCCAATGGTTGTTGATGCACGGCCTGCTCGACGAAAGGTGCACCTTGCCCGGCTTGTCTCGGCCGTCACTTCACTACCGCCTGGCCCCACCATTGCGGGTTGAGTCGCGATTCGGTTGGAACATCGTCAATGGTGGTGGTAACGCTGTTTTGCGGCGAAAATAAATAATTGCGTGAGAGCACCTGCAAGCCGCGATCGGTATAGCCGGAATAATTCACCTCTATATCGGCCCGAATCGTCGCACCGGACTTCAGTGGCAGCGCGAGGAATTTCCGCGGCACCGCCAACGTCGCCACGTAGCCCTTGCCGTTGGCATTGCGCACGATGCTTACCTTGCCGCCGGGAATGTAGCCCACAAAGGCAAAATGCACGTGGCCGCCCGATGGGGTGTAATAGCTGGCTTTGGCATGAAAGCGTCGGCTGATGGGTTTCATGCCGATCAATTCCGGCTTGCCGTTGATCAGCGCCGCCAGAATTCGCACGTCGCCGCGCACCAGCTTGGCCTCTTTGGCCGATGCCGGCCCCAGGTCCAGCCCCACGGTATCGCCACTGTGAAAAGCAATCTTTGCCGAATGGGCCGCATTGGCAATGGGCTTGGCGTCCACCACCGCGAAGCGGGCGCACAGGTATTGGGCGTTGTAACCGAGTTGCACTTTGGCCAAAAGTTTGCCGCCCCGGCGCACCTGCGCCCCCGGCACACCCGACCACGCGGCGGGATTATTCCAGGGTCTATGCAGCGGAGCGATTACCAAATGCCCGATGTGCTTCTTTTCCATCCGTTGCCATTTCGACGGATAAATGGCGGGAAGCACCACCTGTCCCCACTGCCGACTTTGGCCCTGCACTTTGCCGTGGTCAAAGCCCAGCACCTTGTAGGCCATACCTCCCGCGTACGCCCATACCTGGTTTTTAGCCGGAAAATACCGGACAAAACCGGAATCCGTTTCGCTGCCAAAGGTGTACGGCCCCGGTAACGGGGCCTCATTGGGGTTGTTCATAATCGAACTGACGAAAAACCCGTCATGGGTGTAAAAATAGATCTGGCCCCATTCGCTGCCACCGGCAACGTACTTGTCGCCAACCAGGCCGCCCATCACCCAAAAATGATGCAGCAAGCCGTGGCCGGATTGATCGGCCGCCTTGCGACCCGCCATCCACAGCAGTTTGCCCGTTGGCGAGAATTTCATGAATTTCACGGCGTTACAGCAACTGTCGTGACCCATACCGTGGTTCATGGCTTTGGTTTGGGCCTGGGTGTCATAATGGACGGTCGCATTGACGCACACGTAAATGTTGCCATGCTTGTCGACACGCATCCCCAAAATGCCTTCCCGCCACCCGGTCCAGAGATCCTTGCCGGCGCGCTTGAGCACGCAGGGCACCGCGTACCGGGCCTTTTCTGGATCCCATTTGATCGAGCCATTGGCTCGGAACTTAACCGCCGGAATCTCCAGAATACTGTTGGCTTCCGTAGCCAGATATATATCGCCATTGCGGGCCATCCACATCGAGCCTTCCTGCTCGGCCAGCGGCGGCAACGGTTTGCCGGCAATAGTGGTCACGTGCTGCACTTCATCAGGCTCGATATGATGATCGCCGTTGCGATCACTCCACAAGTCCAGAACATTTCGCGGGTAAGGGTTGCCTTTTTCACCCTTGTTGAGCACCAGAAAGTGGCCCACCGGCAGCATTTGATTACCCTGGATCAGGGCAATGCCGTGCGGGTTAAAGTCGCCGAAGTAATAAGATCGGTTGTTGGTGGCCCTTACCGTATCCGGCTGGCCATCGCCATCATTCAACTGGCCCACCGAATGATACCCAGCCTTGGGCATTAGCCAATAGGCCTGCGGCGCTGCTACTTTATCCCGGCTTAACACCCGGGCTCGAGCCAGACCCGCCGGTTCCAATTGATAATAGACTGTGCGTGGATGACGCGGACTGGGCACAAGCTGGCCCCAATAACCCTGGCTGCCGAACCACTGCTTAAGGAGTTTGCCTGTGACTGCGTTATTGCGTGAAAACACTTTTGGCAGCGAGGCCTGTGCGGAAAGAATGCCACCCTGAGCATCGGCGGCGATTCCCGCCGGTTTCAGGTAGTTCGTCGCTTCGTACTTGCCCGCCCATGGGCGTCCGCCGCGTTTGCCCAAAGTCTGAATCAACCGCCCCTGCGGCGAAAACACCTTCACCTGCTGGCTGGCACCCTCATCGGTAACATGGATGTCGCCTTGGGCGTCAACCGCTGCGTGCCAAGGCATGGCCAGATGGTCGGCCACCACCACCCGGGCTGCTCCGGCAGCGTGGATAAACTCCACAATCTTTCCTGGTTGGCCCGGCACATAAGACACGGCAAATAAATCGCCCTTTTGGTCCAAGCATACACCGCGCGGACCTGGGCAGGCCAGCGAGCCTGTGAGCTTCCCCGTGTGGGGATTAAAAATCCGGATCTGATTTTTACTGTACACCGAGGCAAACACTTCGTGCGTATTGGCGGTTAGCCCACAACTTTCCGGCTGAAATGAAAGCGGCGAAGAATTTGCTGGAACCTGCACCATAGCCGCATGGCTGATGGGAACGGTCGGTGAGCCATCCGGCCAGAGCAGCATTTGGCCGGTCTTGGCGCTAAGCTTAACCAGCGATGGATTCGCTCCGCTAAATACAATAAACACCCGTTGGCCATTGCATGCCATGGCATACAATGGGCCAAACCCGCCGCCCACAAAAGGCGTCGTCCGCCATACTGTTTGATAGTGGTAATTGAGCTTCACCACGGCTTTTTGCGCTTCGGCCACCGTCCACAAAAAATACAGGCCGGTTTTATCCGCGGCCACATCAATGCAGGGGCCGTGGTCTCCACCCCAACCACCGAGTCCAGTGGGGGTTGGATACGGCGGTGCACCCGACGATCCCACCGTACCGATATATTTGGCCCGCAGCCCCGGGGAAAAATAAGCCCCCCATCTGTACGTTCCCAGGGGAACGGGTGAGCCCCATTGGTCACGGCCGTTCCAGTACACGGTTAATGGACCTTTCCTATGTACCGCTCCCGTCATCAATTCGCGAATCACCTTGCCATGGGGGCCAAAAATATTGATGGATACCTTTTCCCGGCGTGGCACCTGCACGGTAATGGGCACGCCGCTGGCCTGGGCTGCGCGCCTGGCCAGATATTGATCCAGCGGCGGGTAAACCGGCGCGATGCGGTCTGTCTTGGCAAACGCAATTTGCCCCCAGTCCATGGGGCGGTTAAAGGCAAAGCTGCCGGGATCTTTACGGTACACCGCGTTGGCGATGTAGGTGATGCCGGCGAAATGAATGCTGATCACGGCCGCCATTTTCTGTCCCGGCTTAAATGGCAGCACACCGTTCGGCGCATCTAGAAGGCTCCAGGGAATTCGCGACGTCATCGTGTAGCCCTGTCGGCCGTGCTCTGCAACCTTGATTTGTGAACCGGGCGGGTTCACCACCTGGCCCAAATTTAAATTCACGCCGCGGAACATTTGAATGTAGCATTGCCCGGTCACGGAATCTTTCCAGAACGTCAGACTGCCCGCCTGCGGATTATCTTTCACATTGGCGGCATTGGGATTGATCGGATAAGCAACGCCCGGATCCGCCACCAGGCGCAGTTCCACCTCATCGCCGCGCCAAAACGCATCGGCGGGGCTGTTCACATTAATGAGTTTGCGGTTGGGCAAGGTCACCCGCACGCCAAAATATAAAGCCCGTTTGGTGTATTCGAGGACCGCCAGCCCATTCATATTTTTAGCGGCGGCGGCGCTCATCCAGATCGGGTCCGCCGCCGCCAGGTTCCACCCCTTCAGGCTGCCATTGATCTTGGGGCCGTGGGCAACCGGCAGCGCCAGCATCACACCTTTGGACATATCCGCAGCCCTGGCGCGCAGATGGGAATTCAGGCTGCAGCCCAACACCAAAGCTAACAACATCGCCATTAAATTGAGTTTTTGCATCACAAGAAATCCTTGTCAAATAGAAGTTTTCAGGGTTTAGTTTTCGGTTTTCAGGTGCCCCGTCTGGCACAGCGCCCATCGTCGTCCGTTGTTCGTGCCTTCGTGGTGCATCGGTTTTTGCGCGCCGCAGCCACGGCATCAGGGTCGATGCCGGATGCGCAAAATCAGCACCGCCGCCGCCAACGGCTCATAGGGGCTTCCGCCTTGGCCACCCAAGGCCCAGCCATGGAGGGAGTTTAGAAAAAATAACTGGTGAATGCTTACCACGTGACGCAGGGTATTATGCCAGGTTTTTCCGCCATCGGTGGTGTGCAAAATCCACGGCATGGCTCCCGCCGGATTGGCGGTGGCATACCCCAGGTAAGAACCCACCCAGGCCTGTTGCGCCGAGATCGCCCTTACCGTCGTGAAAGGTCCCGTTGGAACCCGCCGAGGTGTCTGTCTTGTCCAGGTCTTACCGCCGTTGAGGGTATGGAGAATCACCGGCTGGGCCGCCTGCGTCCAATCGCCATTGCGCAACGCTTTGCCTTGCCCGCCCACCGCCCAGCCCACTTGCCCCCCTGGCAAAAAGCTTATTGCTGCAATGCCCGCCATCGGCCCCTTGAGTCCGGTGGATATTTTTGTCCACGTCTTGCCCGCATCGGTGGAAACCAGCACCGCTCCACGTTGGCCACCCAAGACAATATGCCTCCAGGAGCCAATCCACGCGGCCGATCCAAACTGATGGCCGACATCCACCGTTTGCCATGTCTGGCCGCCATTGGCAGTCTGCCAGAATATACGCCCGCCCGATGGCAGCAATCGGCCATGTTTTCCGCCGGGCATAAACCAGATATGGCTAAGGTTCGTGTGAAGGCCGGGAGGCGCGGTTCCGATTTGCCATGCTCGTCCGCCGTCGTGGGTCTGCAGCAAGATAAATTTGCCGGTCCACCAAACCTTGCCGGAGCGAATCAAGCCACCCGCCCAGCCCAATTTTGGGTTGGAAAACCACAGCCCGAAAAGACTGGCCTTTTTCGCAAGCGGCGGTATTTTTGCGGAGTGCCAGCGACGGCCACCATCGCGGGTCCATACGATTGCAGCACAGTTGCGCCAGGGCCACCAGCCCGTGAGCACCCCATGGCGTCCATCGGTAAAAAATATATTGTTCGGGTCTGGTATATGGTGGTCAACGAGCACCCAGTGCGTGCGCCCGGCGGCGCAGTTCGTCCATACGCCGAGCGTCGCCAGGACCATGGCCCAGACAGACCGTTGCAGCAACCTGACAATCTTCATTCGATGAAACCTCTAGATAAACCCCTGGGCTTTATGGCGCTCCGGGAAAGGCGCCGTAGAAGTTACCCTCCGGCGTGATCGCATACGGCCCGCCGCTCTCGGTGGCATTGCTGATGTTGTCATTGCCATCCACCGGCAGGAAAATAGCGTCATAGGGCAAGGCCTGTATGCCGCTCCAGCCTCCGTAGACGCCATATTTATCCTGGTAATCGGATAACACGCCCAGGTGCTGCGACAACGGCATCCACAGCACCGAGCCGTCAATCCGGCCCACATTCCCGCCGCCACCCGGGCCTTGAGGCCTGATGCCAACGTTTCGGTTCCACCACAAAAACCATGGCCACCACGTGGGCACAGGCATCGCTAAAGGTCGCAACTTCAGGGGAGAAGGCCTCTAAAATTTCCCGGGACTACGCCTATGGCCGGCGTCGTCTTCCACAGGCGGATGGTTTTGGCGGCACTGCCGCCGTATTATCATGGTGCCCCCGGAAAAAGTCCGCTGGGATAATTTGTGAACATCGCCCCGGCCACAGCCGCCTCTGCATTACCGGCGGTGTTGTTACCCTGTATCACGTCGATGCTATCGATTCTGATGAACATCGCATCGCTGGGAATGGCCACAGTATTACCAACCGCAGCGCCATTCATGACGTACTGATCTTGCGCCTGCCAATCAATGCTTCCGCCACTGAGAATGTTATTCGTAGACAGCGGCATCCACACCACCGAACCATCCACCCGGCCCACATTGCCTCCACCGAACTGGCCCACGGCGTCCCCCGGATGCGGTGTATCCTTAACAAGCGCTGCCCAATCTATAGTACCCAGTGGTGCCGGCGGATACGGCAAAATATAGCGGTCACCCCACAAAGCCGGCAAATTGCCGGGGATGGCGGCACCTCTGTTGGTGGCGGTACTGAAACCCGCCTGGTGCAGATCCTGCAAGGTCATGGCATAGGTACCGGAATTGACCCCGGTTCCTGGGATTCCATTATTGCCAAAAGCGCTACCCGTATAATAAGCGTAACTTAATTGCTGGTAATTTGGTTTAAGCGGTGCCGACGGGCAGATTAATGCTGGAGGCGTATGGTAGCACACGTTTTGATCAATGGCATCAACGCCGCCATAACCCGGATATTGATTACTCACATTGAAAAACTCATGAAAAAAATCGGAAATGCTGGGATTGCGCGCATATCCAAATTGGAATGGCGAATAAACGCCACTCGCCATCAGGTTAAAGGCTCCATTATCCATCAGCACATCATTGTTCTCATCCGCATACATGATTGTCGCCAAAGTCAGCGAGCGCACGTTAGCCGAGCACGCCACTCGCAAGGCCTCGCGCCGGGCCTTGGCCAGCGCCGGCAAAAGCAGGGCAATGAGGATGGAGATGATCAAGATGACCACCAAAAGTTCGACGAGAGTAAATGCTCTGCGGGGCGTGGAGCCAGGAGACAGAAGACAGGAGACAGGAGCACTCCGCAAGATGGGAGACGTGGCCTGCGGGCCACGAGAACAGGTGAGCAGGTGAACAGGTGAGCAGGAGACCGACGGAGACGGGGGTAGAGAGTCGGGAGCCTTTCGCTGCGCACATTTCGTTGGTTGGATTCCGCGTGTCTGCTGGGCAAATTGAAAGCTGTCCATAGCGATTCTCCTTTTGCCTGGCCGAAACTGCCCCGAAACGTCCAAGCCTTCGCTGCTCCGTGGAATCGGGGCGAATCAGGAAGGGCCGATATTTACCTATCGGCCCTTCCTTGAGTTACTACTTAACGCGGCTGGCGGCTTTGCCCTTTGTAGCCGCCGTCCCACCGCCAAACCTGCCATCAGGCCCGCCGCCGACGCCGGCCGGAGGCCAAAATCCCCAACCCGCCCAAAGCCATCAGCCCCAGCGTGGCAGGTTCGGGGATATCGGTCAGCGAAAAATTGCTCACGGTGGCGGTGAAAGTACTGCCGCCGCCATTCGTGCCCACCCCATCGATGGTCGTCGGGTTGGTGCTAAACGTACCGCTACCAGCGCTCGCGCCGTTGACGGTTATCGCGTAGGTCCACTGCGCGGCCATGGTGTTAAGCACGAGGGAGACGTCTTCCAACGTGTTGTAATCCGCGGAGGTGAACGACGGCGAATAGAAGGGACCAGACGAGCCTTTGTAACTTAGTGTACCGCTGAAGAACTCAAGCCGGAGGCCAGCGTAACCAGCGGAGCTTGCGGAGGTTACCGTAATGCCCTCCGAAAGAGTATAGATGGTGCCGCTGTTTGGCGTGAATAACAGGTACGCGGTTCCCGAGGTGGATTGCAGGCCGACGGCCCCGTTATCCGACCAGCCGCCAAGGCCGTTCTGGTTACCGGCGGTCCAGGTCGCACTTGGCCCGTTGTCAATGGTGGGTGCGGCGCCGTTGAGATTGGTGCTGGCGCTGCCGCTGAAGTTATCCTGGTAGATAATGTTCGCGGATGTCATGCTGGCCAGCAGTCCCGTGGCTGCGAATGCGGCACCGGCGATGGCGGCCTTGGCGGCCCAGCCGGGACCATGGGAACGTGAGAATTTGGAGGACTGGGAAAATTTGGGAAACATAAAAAACTCCTTTTGCTCCCTCCGGGAGCGGTTATGACTACCCGCCAAATCCCGATAGCTATCGGGACTGCGGTTGGCCGCAACGTGCGGCCCAAAACTACACTTCAATTGACTTGCCATCGTATGGCCTCCTTATAAATTCTCCCGAATGCCAATTGGGCCTGTTCGATTTCGGGACAGGTCCCGAACGCCAATGGGGCCTGTTTGATTTTGGGACAGGTCCCAACCCTCGGGAGATACCTTCAACGTGCCCCGCAGGCCGAAAGGCCCACAAAAAAGGCAAGTTCAATACCTTGATCCAGCGCCGGGCTTTTAGCCCGCCACCGCCGCAACCTCTCCGCCGGCCACATTTACCGTGGCGTCTTCCGGCACAAAATCCACCGCCACCGTGATGGGTTGCGGCACGCTTTCCCCCCGGTAGATCCGTTGCATCGCGCCGACCATCGCCGCCGCCAGCTTTTGTACGCGCACATCAATAAAACTCGCTGCAACGGGGCAAAACAGGCCGATCTCCGCGTTGCGATGCAACACCAGATGCAGTTCCTCCGGAACGCGCACTCGCCGTTGGCCCAGTGCCATCAATACCCCTTGAGCCGCCACGTCGGTATACACAAGCAAGGCCTCCGGTTTCTCCGGTTGATTCCACAAGGCATGAAAGCTCTCATAACCGAACCGCGCGGCGGCTTTTTCGGGGAATTCCACCGGCGGCGATTGGATCCACGATTCCCGCACCTCCAGGCCATGGTCGGATGAGATTTGCTGAAACTGCCGGAAAAATTCTGCAGACTCCTCCTGGCGGTCGCCCGCCTCCTGGGTCAAGCGCGATAGCACGGTAATCAGACCGACGGAACGGCATCCGCAACCGGATAGATGACTGATGGAATCACGGATTCCATCGGCCAACAATAACGCCACTCGATTGGGCAATACTTCGCTGGCCATAAAAACCACCGGCACGGGCAATTGCATCAGCCACGGCGCTTCCTGCGGATCCAGTTCTGCCACTATCACGCCCTGAATCTCGCGTCGCTTGGCCGCCTGTACAAGGTCCTCCCAGGGTTGGGCGGCCAACGTCGGCGGCCGTTGGGATATCCACGGTTGGGCACGTATCCCTTGACCACGCAGTTCGTATTCCAGTATGTGCATCAGATGGCCGACGAAGGTATTGGCCTGACCCGCCCAGCGATTTCCGGAGATGTACA
>JAJZCR010000141.1 GCA_021851715.1 Planctomycetota bacterium | reverse complement strand
CACCCGCCAACAGCAGCATGACCACATAGGCCACATAAAACCAGGGAGCATCGCGCACGGACTTGTTCAGTGAATGCGCCCAGCCGAACAATTCACCCAGCGCCCAACTTGTGGAAAGGGAAACACATAGAGCACCCAGCAACCCCGCATCAAAAAGACCAATGGCGAAAAGAACCTCGGCCCATCGGCCCCAATCAGTCCCGGCCGGCATAACCTTGGGCATTTGCAAGGCCGCCTGCTGCGCTGAAGTTACCACCATCTTCCCATGCGGATTGAAATAAAATACGCCTGCGGTGGCTATGATGATGAATGCCGCGACAATACACGTTAACAGGGAGCCGGCGAAAGTATCGATTTTCCCCATCTTGATATCGTGGACATCCATGCCCTTATCCACCACTGCCGACTGTTGAAAGAATATCTGCCATGGCGTAATAGTCGTGCCAATATTGGCCATAATCAGCGTAATCATCGCCGACATCGGCAAAATCCCGACCAGTGTCGGTGCGTAGAACCCCTTCCCCACCGCCAGCCAGCCCTCCTTGACGTTGCCCGTCTGCATGGCCCAGAACGCCGCCGGAATGTAGACAAAATTGAAAAGGCAGAACAACATGGTGAGTTTTTCAAACGTCCAATATTTTCCGGTCACCACAATGCCAAAAAGCAGCAATGTGACGCCTAGGAATGTGATCCAGGCGGGAATGCCGAAAATGCTCATGGCCTGGGTCATGCCGATATATTCGGTCACCAATGTAAGCCAATTAACCACCGCCAGGTCGAAGATTGAAAAACATCCCCAGAACGGACCGAAGGAATCAAAAATGGCCTCCGCATGGCCGCGTTTGGTCACCGCACCGAGCCGCACCGTCATTTCCTGCACGTAATACGCCATCGGCACGAGAATGATGAACGCCCATAACAGATTAAACCCGGTTAAAGCTCCGGTCTGAACGTATGTGGATATGCCGCCGGCGTCGTTGTCGGCAATCATGGTGATCATGCCTGGACCAATAACCGCGGCCAGCAGCAGTATGCGCCGGCGCGACCGTCCCAGGTAGTGAATGCTCTTGTTAATCCAATACACCAATCACCTGATCTTGGAAACACCAACTCCCGGATTACACGTCTGCCGGGCGGCAATACTAATTGCGGTTTGACCGACGACTTCCCAACCCTGCCGTGGTCGGACCAAGCTTTACCGGCACTTAAATACCGGAATTTTATATTATGTCGGCACCGGTGAAATTTGTCACGCGAAACAGGGACAATTACAGAAAAAATCTTGAGTGCGCGGTCTGGAAGCAATTGGGCCTTTGATTTGCCACGATGGCCCCGCGGAGGGTGATGTATGTGATTTCGCTGGCGATGTGATACAGCACACGCAGGCCGCTAAACCCAAAGGGTACACTTGGGGTCAAAATTGTCCGGAAAACAGTAACACAAAACCAGCGAAGATTTAACAAACCCTTAACCCACGCCCGAGCGTAAAATATGGTTTACTGTTGGCCGCGGGCACAGCGCGTCATGAGTCCGACTGATTCGCTCCGGAACCAACCTCACCGCCACCGCCAGGGTGCCACCGCCAGTGCTGCGGATGTTCCCGGCACCAACGACCCACCTATCTGGATCAGCACACCCCTCGCTACTTCGCCCTCGCAACCTGTCAGGCGGCGCTTGCCATTCGACCATCGCGGTGCATACGATAACCTTTGTGTTGCAATAAGGAGTTTGAAATGCACACTCGATCTTTAGGAAAAAATGGCCCGCACGTTTCAGCCATCGGCCTGGGATGTATGGGAATGAGCGAATTTTACGGCCCCGCTGATGATGCCCAATCCGTCGTGGTCATTCATGAATATCTGGCCGCCGGTGGCAACTTTCTGGATACCGCGGATATGTACGGCGTAGGGCATAATGAAACACTCGTCGGCAAGGCCATAAAAGACCGCAGAGATAAAGTGTTCCTCGCCACCAAGTTTGGTAATGTGCGCGGGCCTAAAGGCGAATTTCTCGGCGTATGCGGCACGCCGGAATATGTGAAGAAGGCTTGCGACGCCAGCCTGCAGCGGCTCGGCGTGGATCATATTGATTTGTACTACCAGCACCGCGTGGATACCACTACCGCGATTGAAGATACCGTAGGTGCCATGGCCGAATTGGTCCAAGCCGGCAAGGTAAAATATCTGGGCTTGTCCGAAGCGGGCGGCCAAACGATTCGCCGCGCCGCGAAAGTTCATAAAATATCAGCTCTGCAGAGCGAATACTCCCTTTGGACACGCGACCCGGAAGATGGTGTATTGCAGGTTTGCCGGGATTTGGGAATCGCCTTCGTGGCGTATAGTCCGTTGGGGCGCGGATTTTTAACCGGTCAGATAAAAAAGCCCGAAGATTTGGCCGTCAATGACAATCGCCGAAATCACCCGCGATTTCAAACTGAAAACTTTCAAAAAAATCTGGAACTCGTCAAAAAAGTGCAGGAACTGGCGGCAGAAAAACAATGCACCCCCAGCCAACTGGCGTTAGCCTGGGTGCTTTCCCGCGGTAGCGATGTCATCCCCATCCCCGGCACCCGCCGCAGCAAATATCTGCATGAAAATCTCGCCGCCCAGAACGTCATTCTGACCGCCGCCGATGTCAGCCGCCTCAACGCCGCCGCCCCCAAAGGTGCCACCGCCGGCCTGCGCTACCCGGCCCCCATGATGGAGCGCCTGGGAAAATAACAGAATAACTTTTTGCACCGGAAACCGGAATCGTGAAAAGACCGCGGCTTGCCCGCCCTCGCATAGATCATTGTTAACTCTGTCGGCTGCACGACGGACGAGCGCGACGGCGACAATAGGTAGCCGATTTTACAACACGCTCTCAGGCGGTATCTCGCCCCATTCGCGCAACCAACGTGCGCCAATTTCGGCACGACCAGGCAAGGGAGGGTGGAAGTTTCGGTACGGCAGTTCCGCTTAAGCACCTTTCGGCCAGCGAGCGCGCAGCGTCCGCCACCAAACGATCGTGTTTTCGCTTGGGCGCGGATTTTGAGTCATCGGTTGCGCCGTTTAGCAAAAACTCGATCCAGTTTTCGAGGCGGTCTTTGGCGAACACGAAAACAACCTGATCAAACTGGTCTTTGGTAATTCCAGCTTGCTCTGCGGCCCGCCAGAACACTTCCTTTAACTGATCACCGTCCTTCATATCGTGATCCAGATCGGCCCAGACCATCAGTGTGGTGTGGCCACCCATCTCCAAACAACTCCTTAACTCGCCGGGCATGCGTTGGATCAGGGTTGTTCTTCCTCCAAGACTCACTGTGCGCACGATGTTGCTGCCGTCCCCATGTCGGACCCAGGCAGGATTAAGCGCCTTCATAAGACGCGTGATGAATATCGGATCAATGCTACGTCCGGCCTCGCCCTCATGCAGGCAAACGATTTGCGTGCGGCTAGCCACGGACCCACCCTCTGGCGACAGCCTCGCCGGCGCTGATGCCATCGGGAACCTTCAGGGGGCCGATGCGCGTTGGCGATGTATGGTTATCGCGCCACAGATACCGGCCGAAATCCTCCCCCGCGCTGCTCAAGATTTCGGGATGGTGTGAAATGAGAATGGCCTGATGGTCTTGATCCAACAATTCCCTGATGGAATGCACCCAAGGCTGAAGCTCGGGCAAGCCAACGAAGTTGTCTGGCTCGTCGATCAACACCGTCTGCACAGCCCCGGTTGCCAGAGCAGCGCGCACCATGTACAGGCCCAGCAGCGCCTTTTCTCCGTCAGAAAGCTGGTCGAAAAAAAACAAGCCTGCATCGATACCGTTCGAGCTTTCGAATCGGAGTTGCAGAGCCTTGCTATTCAGGCCCACATTCTCCAATCGAAATGCCTTAAAATCCGGCCAAACCTCATGCAATGAGTCGCGTAGCTTGTCTGTCCACTCCTGCTCCGCTGACAACACGCGATACCACGACGTCAGGTTGCCCATGTGTACGTCAGGACGTTTCGCCTCGGCTTTACTTTCACGTTCCATGCCGCGTGGATTGGGGCGCAGGATCAGGAGCTTGGCCATTGCCTCCTGGAGAATGGCCAAGTCACCCATGCTACCGCTGGGTTGGATGGATGCCAGCGCGGATTGCCGCCAGTCCAACGGGAAGCCGGTTTCGGTGCCGTCTGACCTGCGGAATCGCACCCCTTTCAGATCCCGCTCGAAAAGGTTTTTATTGTCACAGATAGCCTGCTCTTTTATGATTCGTGGTTTCTCGAAGTTGGCTGTCTGTTCAATGTGAATCACGTACTCGAAGGCGTGCCCTTCGGCCGTCAGACTCAGCTCAAACTCCTGAATCGTGCTCTCCGCCGAACCAGCCTGCCATTTGGTGAACTCCAACTG
>JAJZCR010000076.1 GCA_021851715.1 Planctomycetota bacterium | reverse complement strand
ATGCCCCAGCCGGGCACTTATCGGCGTATCGCCGAAGCCTTTGGCTTAACACTCGATGAACTCGACCGGCTCTGGAGAGCCACCAGAATCGAGCAGTATCGGGGCACACTGGAACGCAAAGCGCCCATTATCAATAAAGCGCCTGCCGGTCATACCCAGAATTACTCAGACTTGGGCTTGGATAACGGCATTGGCTATGACTATGTGTCAACGGTTGGTACTGGCATTGACGATCCCCTGGTCTTTGCCTTTGAAGTGGTGGGGGATTCCATGCTGCCAGCCTTTGCACCGGGTGAAGTGTGTCTCTGCTCGCCCAATACCCCCATTGAAGATGGCGATGCGGTCTATGTTCGCTTTGGCGCGGAACGCGATAGTGAATGCACTTTCAAACGTGTATACGACCTGAAGGATGGGCGCGTGGAATTACGGGCGGACAACACGAACTACAAACCGCTGATTGCGCGCAAGGAACATATTGTGAGAATGAGTTATGTGGCGGCCAAGATCACACGCTTTGACCGTCGCAAGCGCGGGGCGTTTTGAGGCCGGTCGGCTTACGGTGGGTGAACGATTTAATCTTCGCTCCCCGTGTGGCCAAACCGTTGGCGGTGCCGCATGGCGATGGTGCTGCGGCTACTGGCCTCTCCCTCCCGCCAATGGAGAATCAGCGCTTCCAGTACCAGCTTGGGATTGGCCAGGTGCCGGGCACAATCCTCCTCAAAGGACTCGAAAAGCTGGGTATTAAAACGGTACGTTCGCTGCATCGTCAGCGGCTTACGGGCCAACGCCGAAGATTTCGCCGATTTACTTTGCTTTGCCATCATGTACCCACCTTATCCTAAGACAATGAAAACTTCAAGACGACCACATCCAACGACTTTGTTGACTTTATTTATACCAAAATGCTATAATGAGCACAATGAAGAAGTAACCACCTATAGAGGACACGCTTAATGAAGACGATCCCTGACGCAAAGCAGCACGCCCAGCTACTCACGGTCCCGGAGGCCGCCCAGCGGCTCGGCATCAGTACACGCAAGACGTGGCAACTGATTTCGGAAGGTCAGCTTCACGCTGTCCATATCGGACTTCGCAGTACGCGAATTCTGGAATCCGAGATTGAAGAGTTCGTGAAGCGACTTCAGGAGATGGCGACGCATCGAAATTAGGTCGAATCCCATCCATCTTCGGCATGCGGGTATTCATCTGGTATTATCAATAAGGTTGGCAGATGTCTGCATCACGGTCTGCCGAAAGAAAGTAGAGGCTTATCCATGAATGTTTTCAAAATCACGCGGCAATCCAAGGGAGAGAAAAAGCGGTCATCCAAGTGGTACGGCAAGGTGCGCTCTGGCCGACGGTGGCGCATGGTGGCCCTCTATTCAGACCGTGCCGCCAGCATTCGCCAGTTGCAGGAATTGCAGAAGATCGAGGATCAGAAGGCTTCCGGCATAATCACCGTGGCCACCGAAGCCGCCGCCAAGCCATTGACCGAACATATCAAGGATCGGCTGTCCGATCTGGAGCGACAGGGAAGCTCACCCAAGCACGTCTACACCATGAAAGTGAGTTTCAATCGCGTCTTGGCCCTCATGAAGTGGCGGACTTTGGCTGAGTTAACGGCAGACAATGTGGCCAAATTGCTGGATGTTTTGCAGGAAGAGGGTCTGAATGCCCAGACTATCAATCGCTATATCGCTCACTTGAAAGGGTTGGTTCACTGGTGCCAGAAGCGCGGCCGGCTGGGCCATGATCCCCTTATCAGCATTCAAAAGCTGTCCGAAGCACCCCGGCAGCGCGTGGGGCTGACAGGCGAACAAGTCAATCGGTTACTTGCCGCCGCACCCCCGGAGCGTGCCGCTGTCTATCAGTTTGCGGTATTGACCGGCCTGCGGCGATCCGAACTGCAAGCACTCAGGTGGGGTGATCTTCACATGGACGCACCGGCACCGTTCATTCAATTGCGGGCTGACGTAACCAAGAACGGCAAGGCCGATCAGCTCCCCCTGCACGCGGACCTGATCGCCCTGCTGCAATCCTGGAAGCCAGGACGGGTCGAAGAAGCCGTCTTCGCTCCAATCCCCGGGATGAAGGCCTTTCGGCGCGACCTGCAAGCCGCTGGTCTGGACGCCGGTATCGATTTTCATTCGCTCCGCCACACCTACTGCCAACTCCTGGTGCGGGCGGGAGTGTCACTGAAACTTGCGCAGCAACTGATGCGCCATTCTGATCCCCGTTTGACCAGCAACATCTATGGCCGCATGGGCATTCTGGACACGTCCAAGGCCATCCAAGACATCAACTTGGGAAAGTCTTTATCCACCCCGGCAGTTACCGAAACGACGAAGTCTCACGGCCCACAGCGCAACCACGGGCGCAACCATGAAATGTGCTTTTCCGGGCATTCTGATACGCCAGCCTGCACGCTGGACAGAGGAAATCCGGGGGGGTTGAACGATAAGCAAACCATTGAAAATACAGGACTTTGCACAGCTGTTCACACTGATACGTCAAAAGCGGGCGATGGGATTCGAACCCACGACGTCCAGCTTGGGAAGCTGGCATTCTACCGCTGAATTACGCCCGCGCGTCATCGACGCCTCAAGGTGCATGGTAGCGAATCCGCTTGTATTTGCAAGGAATCTCTGTACGTAAGTTGGTTTTACGCCAACGCCCGCATTGGGGCCACCGTCGCGTTAATTCTTCGCAGCACGCCCACCTTTTCCACGCGCACCGCAAAAAGTCGCTGATCGCTGAAGTATATTGGCACGCTCATTTACGAAGTCGCAGCTTTAAGGCTATAATCCCAGGCGTTTCCCAGAGGAGTTGCAATGACCTTGGTCGTCTCGAAACCAGCAGGTGCGGGCATAAATGGTTCCCTTACAGGCGGCCATTTACGTTCCGAAAATATTGTCAACGCCTTATTTGAAGGCGATTGCATTGCATTACTGGAACGCTTCCCGGCACACTGTGTTGATTTGATATTATGCGATTTGCCATACGGTACGACACAAAATCCATGGGACAGCCCTATCAATCTCACTGACCTATGGGCCGCCTACCGCCACGTTCTAAAACCATCGGGAACAATTGTGCTAACAGGGCAGGGATTGTTTACCGCCCGGCTAATGGTCTCCAATGAAAAATGGTTCCGGTATAAACTGGTCTGGGAAAAGTCCAAGCCAACGAATTTTCTTAACGCCAGGCGTCAGCCCCTGCGAAAACACGAAGACATCTGTATCTTTGCACCACGTCAGTCGGTGTATTTCCCCCAGATGAGCTTTGGTGCTGCCTATGATAAAGGCGTGCGAAAAAATCAACTCTCAGGTTCGTACGGGAACTTCCTCCCGGCACGCGTCCGTAGCCAGGGGCAACGATTTCCCACGGACGTTATCTACTTCAAAACCGCGGAAAGTGAAGGACAGGTGTGGCATCCCACACAAAAGCCCGTGGCACTGGGAAGATACCTGATCCGAACCTACTCGAGCCCGGGAGAACTTGTGTTGGATAATGCATTTGGCAGCGGCAGCTTTCTGGTTGCCGCCCTGCTGGAGGGAAGACGCTTCTGTGGAATTGAGAAAAATGATGAAGCCCAACTCTTTAAAAAGGCTCCCATTGATTTCATTGCGCTGGCAGCCCAGCGCCTTGGCGAGGCGTGCCAATTTCTCGACGAAGCAACCCACCGGGAAATGAGTCCAATTCGGGTGCAGCGTCGTGGGGCCGAACCGTGCATGGAGAAGTTTAGTGACCAGACCAAAGCTTACCTCAAACGAGCGATCGTGGGCGATCGAGGTGATCACCGAGATCAACGCCTATTCGACTAACCGTCATCGCGCCATCCACCGGGCCGGTGGTGAATACACGCTGGCCGGAGAGGGCACCGCCCTATTTCCCGACGTTCTTCTTTTCGGTGATCAGCAGCAGGGCCAGGTGCTACAGGGCTGGGAACTCAAAATGCCCAACACTCCGCTCACCGATCCACAGCTAATTGAAAACGCAACAAAAAAACCAACGGCTGAGTTTAAAGAGCTTTGTTTTATGGAACGTGCGGGAAGCCGTTTTATATGAACGGGGTGACACAGACGACTTTTCTCCGAAGCGCACATGGGGGCCTATCGACATCCCGACGCGGAAGGATGTAGCTGGCGGCAGGCAACAATGGTGTGACCTGTTACACGAGATATTGCGTGATCTTAACGATATCTTTGAACAGCGCCCGGGAACCGCCACTATGGTGCCCGATGTACTCCACGACCGCTTGTTTGCGGACCTGATTGATCGCCACCGACCATCGTACGCCGCCTCGCTCACACAGGCACGTAAGAAACAATCCAATTTTCGCACCCAGATGGATCTCTGGTGGACAGAAAACCGACACAACCATCCGGGATTGAGCGCGTCGCAAGCCTTGGCTGAAGCCAACATTCTCAACTGGCTTAATAAACTGATCCTTGCGCATTGCTTAAAACAGTTCCACCGTGCCGCCTCTGCGGTGGATTCAATTACGCCGAAACAAACGGCATTGCAAGCCCAAAAAGTGTTCGAGGATATTAGCGCAGCATGCAACTTCATGGCAGTGTTTCAGAACATGCCTGGCCAGGAGCATGTAGACCAGGCAACGTGGCAATCCCTGTTGGAAGTCAACGCCCTGCTGATCAATACCCACCTTGAAGCCGTAGGTCAATCCCTTTTGACGCAAACACTCAATGGGACCGTGGAGCACGACCGACAAAAGGCTTTCGGACAATTCACCACCCCTGCCCCGTTGGCTGATTTCCTGGTGCGCCTGGCTATGGATGATATTGAAGGAACGATCCTGGCCCCGTGTTGCGGTGCTGGAACCATCGCCCGGGCCGCACATCAGTGAAAAAAAGCGAAAAGATCGCTTCCGGCTCCGCCTTGGGGCAAATCTGGGCTGGTGATAAATTTGCGTTTCCACTTCAGCTTGCCACAATGGCCCTTGCCGATCCGGGTGCTATTGGAACACCCTTAAACATATTTTGTCACGATGCACTTACGCTTACTTCGGGTCAGCAAATTTCTCTAACGGATCCCAAGAACGGCCAATCTTTCCACGCAAATTTACCTTCGTTTAGCTGCATCGTCTCGAACCTTCCCTTCGTACGTTTCGAAACACTCGGCAGACAGCGCAAAACAAGCCACCGTGCATCGCCAGGGTCGGAAGTGTCCGTGCTGGATCCCCAAAGCGATTTGTTCGCACACCTTCTCATGAAATTTCCCCGCTTGCTCTGTACCGGCGCACGAGTCGGTGTGATTGTCGCAAATTCCTGGCTTGGAACGGACTGGGGGCAGCAATTTCGCCGGGAACTGGGGAAGCATTTCTATGTACGCGCCATTATAACATCAGCCAATGGGCGCTGGTTCGCGACAGCCGGCGGTGTGCTCGATTTCACCATTGACGGTACCATGAAAAACATCGTCGGCATCTGGTCTTGACGCGGCCGGCGTATGAGGTAACTTGGGCCGACCTGAGATTTTAGGGAATCTGGGCGCTGGTGTTGCAGGCCGCACTTTTGAGGATTGACGATTTCTGAAGGCAGCCAAGATATCGTACCGCCGATCCGCCGGCCGCAGCCGCTGGTTGCCGCCGCCTGCATTTTTGCTGTTGGAATATGCCTGGGCATGGTGGCCCCGTGGTCGGCCAATATCTCGCTGGAAGTGGCGGTAGCTGCCTGGCTGGGCTGGGCGGGTAGAATGTGGATCCGTCGCCGCAGTATGCGGGTTTTGCGCAGTGTGCTGCTGGCGGTAGCGATTGGGGCAGGCGGCGTGGGTGTCTGGCAGGTAAATCAGCAGCAGGTTACCAGTCGGGATATTGCCCTGTTTCTGCCGCGACATGGCCAATCCATGATCACCGCCCGCATGTTGGTAATCAGTGCCCCGAAGTTTACCCAACCGGTGGGACGTCGGACGATGTACAGCGCCAGCGGCCCATCGACCACGTTTACCGCCAGGCTGCTGGCCACCCACGCCCGTGGCCAATGGCACCGCGTAACAGGAAATGTCATCGTACGAGTCCCCGGTTTCCTGCCTGGCCTGCGAAACAACCAACAAGTTCAAGTGACCGGCTGGATCAGCCACCCCCCAAGCGCGGTAAACCCAGGTGCGTTTGATTATCGCCATTACTTAAGCACCTATCGCATCTTTGCATCCATTTCCGCCCGGCATACCCGGCAGATACGTATTCTTTCCGCCCGGCAAACCCTGTTTCCGTTGTCCGGCTGGCTGGATCTGCTGCGACTGAAGCTGCGTCAGCGTCTGCTCCGGGCACAAAGCGGACATACCCGTGCGGCCTTTGGCAATATTGCCCTGCTGCTAGGGTATCGGGATCCGTCGATTCGGCGGGTGGCACGGCATTTTTCGGAAAGTGGTGCGGCCCATCTCCTGGCGCTTTCCGGGTTGCACGTCGTGATTATTGCCGGGGCGATATGGCTGCTGCTGCGATTTTTTATCCGTCGGCCCAGGCACCGGGCACTGGTGGCCATGCTGGTCATCGTGGCCTATATGCTCGCCACACCGTGCGGTCCGCCCGTGGTGCGGGCCACGGTGGCCATTGTGATGGTGTTTCTTACGATGCTGCTGGGCTGGCCGGTGGAAATTCTCAACATTGTGGCGGCGGCGGCCATCGTGGTGCTGCTATGGACGCCCGCGGCAATCACCGGAGTGCCCTTTGAACTCACCTTTGCCGTGACTGTGGGACTGGTGGTGTTAGGCGCACGCTTCCAACAGGCGGTGTTTGGCAAGTGGCTTAAGCATCAGGCCGACCTGGCCCGTGCCACCAACACCCGCTGGTCTTATGCGCGGTTGCATATCAAACGCTGGGTGTGCGCGGTCATAACCGCCAATGCCATCGGTACTATCATGGCGCTTCCGCTGACCATTTATCGCTTTAATCAGATTACGCCACTGGCCGTCATCAGCGGGCTGATTCTTCTGCCGCTGGTATCCCTGTCCCTGGTAGCGGGCTTGTTTGAATTGCTGGCGGTGCTGGTATGGCAACCACTGGGCACGGCCGTTGCCGCGGCATTTTATCCGGTGGTACTCTCCATGATGTACACGGTGCGGCAATTGGCGGCCATCCCTGGCAGTGTGATTAACGTGCGATCGGGGCCATGGTGGATTCCGGCCCTTTGTTACGCGGCCATTGCGTTGTGGATGGTACGTCGGCGTATCGGGCTATCCCGCGCCACGGTGATGATTCTGGGCGTTGGTGCCATCACGTTGTCAGCAAACTGGTATGCGATAACCCAGCCGCATAGAACAGTTGACATTTGGGTGGCTTCAGCCAGCAGCGGCAATGCGGCCGTCATCACCGGACCGGATGGCAGCGCCGTAGCGGTAAACTGCGGATCGCTGGGATCACCGCATTTTCTTGCCGGGCAAATGGCCTTGCTGTTGCATCACCGCGGCATACAGAAGCTCAGCGTCTGTATTGCCGGGCGCATTGATCCGGCGCACGCCAGTGCCATTGGCTTGTTGGCAGCACGGTTTGGTCATGCGCCGGTGTTCACGGATTATTGCGATGATCATTTTGCGGCAAGGGCGGCAAGCCGGCGACGTTTTTTTGCCAGCCTCACCGATTTACATCTGCACGTACATGGTTTAACCTCCGGCGACATCCTGCACATCGGCAACAGCATCACCTGCCGGGTGCTCTGGCCGCCACGCTATCTGCCTCCTGACGCCCCCGCCGCGATGCACGGCTGTATTCTATTGGTGTCGGCCTGGCATCGCCCTCAAGTGCTGTTTCTGGATCGCACGCAAAATCCGGCGGTGGTGCGGATGTTGGCCGCCCACGCCATCCGGGCCGGCACGGTAATACTGACGGGGCCGGGAAATCTGCACGCCCCCATGCTCGCAGCATTGCGCAAGCTTGATCCCACGACCCTGGTACTCTCCGGCGAAGTGGCCACGGCTTTTCGCGCAGATCAGCATCTGCTGCAGCATACCAGCCTGAAAATCTATGCGGTACGGCAGGTTGGTTGTGTTAAAATCGCCATGGACCGCCAAGACAGCACGATTCAAACATTCTTAGGTCCGCATGCACAACGACGATAGTTTATGCCGGCAGAGCGGCGGGCCGGTATGCACGAGGGGGGGAAATAGTCGCGGTCTTGAAAAATATCAGGCAAACAAAAAATTCGTGGCTGCAGGCCAACGCGTCGCCTTAACCGCCGTGGTAGCCGACGGAATGGGAATAGAATATTTTGGCGATTTTGTCGGCCAACTGAATTACGAGTCCGCGTTCGACAGTGGTAGCGGTTTGTCGGTGGGCCAGTGCGGCTGGAATGGTGGCAGCGACGGGCACGCCGGGCATGGCGGTCTTGGGAAAAAGTCTCTGGCCGCCGCCGGATTCCACCTTGACGATGGCGGAAGCGTAGCCCCTGCTTATCTGCCGATCGCTTTGCAGAAGCACTGAGAAATGATCCACAAACACATAAACCACGACTTGAGCGTTAACGGCGGAAGCGATATCGGCCATACCCATCTGGCGATAGCGCCGGGCATTTTTTTCCAGTTGAACCAGGCGGAAAGCCGGCACGAGATTGCGGCAGACATGGTGCTGATAAAGCTGGGTACTGATGGCCTCTTCCAGATCGGAAATTCCACGCAAACTCATCGGAGAGCTTACCGCGGAATCGACCAGCACCAGCACTCGCTGGCGTCTGGGTAAATTGTATTGGGCACTGTCGGTGCCGTTGCCAAAAATAAAATAAAGTGCGGCGCATCCGCTGCCGGCCGTAACCAGCAGCAGCGAAAGCAGGGTCAGCAGCAGTCCGCGGCGAATTTTATTCATGGGGATGGTTTCCATAGTTCCGCCAGGTGTAAAACATACGTGTGAGATCCCGACTGAAAAGCTCCAGCGTGCGCATACGCACCACATTGTTGTCTGAAGCAAATACAGGCTCCGGGCCTGATTGGGGGTAAAGCGTGTTGAGGTGCGAGGAAAAAACCAGGCCTGAACCCGGAATTTTTGTATTGTAGACAAATACATTGGCTTCAATGCGGCCCTGCATCAGGTGCCGTGCACCTGGTGCATGGCTGCGGTAATGCACCAGTTCCAGATACAGAACGCGATTCACACCAAAATGCCGCCCGATGGACTTCACCGGGAGTGCCTGCCAACCGGGGGTATGCCGCTGCCATGCCAGCACATCCGCGTACGGCAGCAGATGAATGGAAGGAATTTTGGCCTGTATTTCATTGCTGACAAATGAGCAGACCTCCTGCGCAACCTGCGGATACATAAACGTGATTGCCTGATTGGCGTACACCACAATGGCCACCGATTGTTTTTTCATGCCCACATAGCGAGGAGGCACCGGGACGCCCACAGCTTGCTGCCCGGCCATGGCCAGAAAACTGCATCCGCCCGCTGCCGCGCATCCGACCGCCAATATGAATACCGCGCACGATCGGACAAAAGCACGGGGCCAGTGCCGGATTTTATCATTCATGAGGTTTTTCCTTTTGTGTTGCATCGGGCCATCGCTCGCCCGCCTATCGACAATCACCATTACCCGTGGAGTCTGAACCAGTGGCTCATGACCAACACTTTATACCCCCAACCCAACAGGACAAGCAAAATCGCACCGATGACCAGCCGCCGGAGATTCCAGCTTAAAAAAAACAGCGACGGCCCAAACCATCGCCCGGTTGCCAGACCCACGCTTGCAATCACCGTGGCAACGAGAGCCAAAAAGCCCACGGTAGCGCCGGCCGGCTGGGTGAGGATGGCGGCCAGCCATTGCCCATGAGCGACATGCGACACAGCCGTGGTATAGCCGCAGGTCGGACATGGCACCCCGGTAGACGTGTAAAAGCCGCAAGGAGGCAGTCCCAACTGAGTATGGGTAGACAAGCCATGCTGGTTGGGAGTGACATACAGCCCTATTCCGAGCATGGTGCCGAAGAGTCCCAGGAGAAAAAAGCTCGCGATACGGACATGCGCAGGGGAATCAAAAAAATCAGGTGCCTTGGCCGACAACCGGCGGGTGGAGTCACCACCATTTGTCGCGACAGTGTCCACTCGGTTTGAATACCCCATGATGCTCATGGGCGTATTATAACAACAACTGATATTTTGCCAGCCTGAGGCGTGAGAGCTCCTTTGAATGGTCATGATGCCAGAGTTGCGGCCTCAAGTGGTGGCGGTCGGCCGTCTCAGAGGACAGGCAAGTCGCCGTGACCAAAATTGTTGCTGTTTTTGACTTGCATTATCCCAACGCATAGTTAAACTTATTTTCACTGGCCAGCTGTGCAGTGCTGTTTCGGCGGAGAATTCGATCTCGTGCGCAGTCGGCGGCGATTTTTCAGACGTGCTGATCTAACAAGCAGGCCGTCACAAAAATCGAAGAGCAGAACCTGGTAAAGTTCTGCAGTTCCGATACCTGTCCGATGGATGCCGGAACCAATCAGAGGGACTGATAGTCGGGCAAGTGATAAGATGGTGCGCCAAGCCGCCGCGAAACGGGCTATGGGAGAAGCGGTAACATGGCGCAAGATAGGCCGATAGCCGGTACGAATGGAGTCGTGTGGTGCGGCAAAGAGTCGTAAGGAACAGGGTGTTGGCCGAGCAAATCTCGGCATTGCGGCATTTGGATTTTGCCAAAATGATGGCGAATCCAAATGTCGCGTTATCGCCTTGTTCCTTTCGGCTTTTGGCAGTGTCGTGTATGATTTGGCTGGTGTCGTCGGAAATAGGGCCTCCCGAGGCTCGCCGACTTGAAACAATAGAGTGCCCAGGATGGGCACCAGGTTACAGAGTTTGAGACGTCGCGGGCCGGTTTGTGCCGGTAAGCAGGCGCTCAAGTTAGGTCAAAGGAGTGACCAGTATGGCTAAGACTCGAACGACCACGGCAGCCATTGAGCAGGACATCAACGATGTCTGGCGAAGTTTTGTGCAGGATAAAACTCAGGTGCTGCGCAACCTGCTCATGATGGAATACCTTCCCTTGGTGAAATACAACGCCGAGCGCATTTACGCCAAGCTGCCCGACGAAGTGGAACTGGATGATTTAATTCAAGCCGGTAGCTTCGGTTTAAAGGACGCCATCGAATCGTTTGATCCTGATCGCGGCGTTAAATTTGAAACCTACTGCGCACCGCGCATCCGCGGAGCCATTCTCGACGAGTTGCGTAATATGGACTGGGTGCCGCGTCTGGTGCGCAGTCGCTCCAGCAAGGTGGATCAGGCATCGCGGCAACTGGAAATGGAGTTGGGACGCACTCCGACGAACGAAGAAATTGCCGACCGCATTGGCGTGCCCGCCGAAGAATTCGAAAAGATGATCAAGGATTCCAACACCGTTTCACAGGTCAGCCTGTCGCGTAAATGGTTTGACGCCGACAACAACAAGGATGTCCGCGAGATTGATATTCTGGAAGACCGCAATGCGGCCTCACCGGTGGACGAAATTCATCGGCGGGATATCAAAGAGCTTATCACCCGGGGGCTGTCCCGTGCGGAACGCTTGATTCTGATTCTGTATTATTACGAAGAAATGACGATGAAGGAAATCGGCGCGGCACTCGACCTTTCTGAATCGCGTGTCAGCCAGATGCATTCAAGCATTATCATGCGCCTCAAGGGACAGATGGCTGAACGTGCAAAAGATTTTACGCAGGAATGATGGCATCTTTCCTCCCGGACTTGTTCTGTGGGCTTGGTGCGTTGGCCGGAGCGTTGGTTCCAGCGGATGAAACACCGGTGGATTCTTGCCGGGCCTTGAGTTATGCTAACTGGCAGTGTGCCGGGCTGACCCGTAAGTAAGGCCGCGTACACCAAGCTCCGACACCCCCTGCCTTCAGCCCGCACTGTTTAGCGCGGGTGGGTGGCGGGTTTCGCAGCCGAGTGAAAAGTTGTCATGGAAATAAGAAAGGGAATAGGGGTTTCCGCGGGCGTGGTGGTATGCACTGCGACCGTCTATTCGCCGGATGAATTGCGCATCGGGCGGAGATCGATTCCCGTTACGGAAATTGCGCGGGAACGAAACCGCCTGCTGGAAGCGATCACCGCATCCAGCGACGAAATCCGGACTTTGCGTGATGCCACCACCCGGAACCTGGGAAAAGAAACGGGAGCTATTTTCGATTTTCACCTGGGACTGCTCAACGACCCGGAACTGCTCAAGGCCTTTAATCAGGGCATCGATGGACTCCATCTGACCGCAGAATACGCGGTACATAAAGCCTTGCGCGATTATGGCCGGATATTCCTGGAACATTCCAATCCGCTGTTTCGAGATCGCGTTAAAGATATTTATGATATTGAACGACGGCTGGTTCATAAGCTGATCGGCCGGGAACGCGGTCGCATAACCGACATGATCGAACCATCGGTGCTGGTGGCCCGCGATTTGACGCCTTCGCAGATGGCGTCGCTGGATAAAGGACTGGTGCGGGCCATAGCGATAGAAGCCGGCGGCCAAACCAGTCATTCCGCCATCATCGCCAATTCCATGGGTATTCCCGCCGTTTTGGGATTGGAAAACATCACCCACGAGGTCACCACCGGCGACATGATGATTGTCAATGGCTTCAGCGGCCTGGTCATTATCAATCCGGATGACGCCACCATTGCTGAACACCGCCGCTACGAAGAGAGAGCCCATCGGTATGAAAACAGCCTGGCCCAAATTCGCGATCTGCCCGCCCGCACCATCGATGGCACCGATATTACCCTGTGGGGCAACATTGAATTCCCACATGAAATAGCCAACACTCTGGCCAAAGGGGCGCAGGGAATAGGTCTGTATCGCACTGAATTCCTCTATCTCGCCAGCGAAAGAGAACCGACCGAGGAAGATCACTACAACGCCTATATGGAAGTCGCCGAAAAGATGGCTGGCAAACCCGTCATCATCCGCACCCTGGACCTGGGCGCGGACAAATATTTCCAGCAGGGTGATCAACCCAAAGAGGACAATCCATTTTTGGGATGCCGTTCCATCCGCTTGTGCCTGGGCAGCATGCGCATGTTCAAAACCCAGCTCCGCGCGCTGCTGCGAGCCAGCACCCACGGCGATATTCGCATTATGTTTCCCATGATTTCACACGTCATGGAATTGCGCCAGGCAAAAATGGCGCTGAAGGATGTGATGGAAGAACTGGATTATGAAGATATCGCATATAACCGGTCGATGCAGGTGGGGATGATGATTGAAGTGCCATCGGCCGCCTTGATGTGCCATGCCTATGTGCATGACGTAAGTTTTTTTTCCATTGGCAGCAACGATCTTATTCAATACACACTGGCCGTGGATCGGGGCAATCAAAAGGTGGCCTCGCTCTATACTGCCGCGCATCCGGCGGTGCTATCCCTGATCCGCACGGTGATCCGGCAGGCCAAAAAGGGCAGAATCGGCGTATCCCTGTGCGGAGAAATGGCCGGTGACAAGGAATTCACCATTTTGCTGCTGGGTATGGGGCTGCGCCATTTATCCATTGCGCCGCACAATATTCCGATGATCAAGAAAGTCATTCGCAGCATCAATATTGGTGATGCGCAAAAGATCGCCCGGAAGGTCATGAGTTTCGAGCAACCACAGCAGGTTACCAGCTACCTGCATGATGAAACCCGCAAACTGGTGCCGGAGGTTTTTGCCGTGGAATCGCCCACCGGATAACCTCAATGGGCAAGGTATAATCATGAAACGGAATTGTGGCTTGCACCAGGGGGTGCCGTGAATACTTCCACCAACCTGCAACGGATACTGGTTCTCGATGGACCGGGGCTGCATAACAGTGGCACCATTGATCAACTCCGCCATCGCTACGAAGTTGTGGTAGCGCAAAATATGGACGCGGCTCTGGCGGCTTTGCGCGGCGGCAGCTTTGATGCGGTGCTTTCCGACACGGCCGATTTTCTGCCGCTGGACCGGGCCCTGGCATCGCAGCAATCCACCTTGATTTTGGATACGATCGGCGAAGGAGTATGCCTGGTCAGTGAAAGTGGCCGGGTGTTGTGGACCAACCGGCGAATGCGCCTGTGGGATGAAAATATCCGGCAGCGCATCGTGGATACCTGCCAGGAAGCGTACCGTTATTTTTTCACAACTCCGGGCACCGATGCCTCCCATCCCTCTTCCACGGCGAGATCGCGTAAATTCGGCATTAACATAGACGACGCTCATTTTTTTGAGCTGGTTTGTTCCCCCGTGCTCGATACCCGGGGCCAGATGCGCCATGTTGTGGCGGTATGCTGGGATGCCAGCAGCACACGCCGCCTGCAGCAGAAAATTGACGCCATCGACCAGGCCGGGCAGGAGCTTTCCCGACTGGAAGAGGAGGCCATTTCGCGTCTGAATGTGATGGAACGGCTGCATCTGCTGGAAGAAAAAATTATCAAATTTTGCCGCCAGTTAATGCACTTCGACCATTTTTCCATCCGTCTGCTGGACCGTACAACCAACAAGCTTGAACCTGTTATCACCGTGGGCATGCCGCCCGAAGCCGCCGAAATTGAGCTCTTCGCCCTGCCCGAGGGCAACGGTATCAGCGGTCATGTGGCGGCCACGGGCAGATCATACCTGGCCCCGGATGTGCAGCGTGATCCGCGTTATATTGCCGGACTGGACCTGGCCCGCAGCAGTCTTACCGTGCCGCTGATGCTGCGTGACAAAGTCATCGGCATTTTCAACATTGAATCGGAAGCGTATGCCTTTTTTACCGAAGACGATCGCCAGTTTGCCGAGATATTCGGTCGTTATGTGGCCCTGGCCCTGAACATTCTCGATCTTCTGGTGGTGGAGCGCCGTATCACCAGCGGCCGGCTGGTACAGGATGTGGCCGGCGAAATCGCCCAACCGCTCAATGACATCAGCACAGACGTAGCCCTCCTGCGGGATCATTACATCGGTAACGACGATATGCTCCAGCGGTTGACGGATATCACCACCAACATCACCCGCATCCGCGATAATCTGCGGGCCGTTAAACAGGGGCCGCGCGCCATTCTTGGCCGTGCGGAGCAAGTGCTGCCCCCCGCTGATCCGCGGCTGGCCGGCAAACGCGTTCTGATTGCCGATGATCAGCCGGCCATCCGCGACACGATCAAGGACATCTTATACCGCTGTGGCTGTGTACCTGATACCGCGGCGGATGGCGCTCAGGCGATGGCCCTGCTTTCCAGTCAATCGCGTTACGATCTGGTCATCTCGGACATTCAGATGCCTCATAAAAACGGTTATGAAATCTATCGTGCGGCGCAGCGTCTGGGTCATAAGTCGCCGGTGATTTTGATGACGGGCTTCGGCTATGATCCCAACCACAGCATCGTTCGAGCTTCGCAGGAAGGCCTGGCGGCGGTTCTGTTCAAGCCATTTAAGGTCGATCAACTGCTGACTCACATCCTCGCCGCCCTGACTCCCGATGGTTCGGCGGAAAATAAAAATCCGTAAGACTCGGCCCTGGCCATGCCTCCGTTTAACAAAACTCGCATTTGCGGATACCATCATCCGGTGATTTAAGGAGCGCGACAATGGCACGGGAAAATTTAATGGCGGCGGTGGTATCTTTGGAGGCGCGGATCGCAACCATCCGCGACTCTCTTTGACGTTGGGGCCAAACAAAATCGTCTGAAACAGCTTGAAGTGCAGATGGAAAGTCCTGATTTCTGGAACCACCAGGAACAGGCTCAAAAAGTCATCCGCGAACTCAAGACTCTTCGCTCTGTGGTCGAACCGTTCGGACAGATCGTTCAGAGGCTTGAAGATGTGCGTGCCATGGCCGAACTCGGCCAGGAAGCCGGTGATGCAGCGACGCTGGAAGAGGCCGATGCCATGCTGCAGCAGCAGGAAAAAGCCTTTGAATCCGTTGAGCTGCAGGCACTTTTCACCGGCCCCCATGACGCCGGCGACTGCTACGTACAAATACACGCCGGGGCCGGCGGCACTGAGGCCTGCGACTGGACTTCCATGCTGCTGCGCATGTACCTGCGGTATTTTGAGCGACGCGGATGGGATGTCAGCGAGGTGGACCGCACCGATGGCGAACAGGCCGGCATTCGCAGCACCACGCTATTGGTGCGCGGCGAGTACGCCACCGGAAATATGAATTGCGAAGTGGGAGTACATCGGCTGGTGCGCATCAGCCCGTTTGACGCCAACGCCCGCCGCCACACCAGCTTTGCCAGCGTGGATGTCACGCCCGCCTTTGATGACAGCGGTGCGGACTTGCCCATACCCGAACACGAACTGGAAATCATCGCCTTTGTCCGGGCCAGCGGCCCCGGCGGACAAAATGTCAACAAGGTGGCCTCGGCCATCCGCATCACCCATAAACCCACCGGCCTGCAGGTGGTTTGTACCAGCGAGCGATCGCAGGTGCAAAATCGGGCCCTGGCTTTGGATTTAATCAAATCCAAATTGCGACGCATGGAAGAAGCCAAGCGCGATGCGGAGTTGGCCAAACTGTATGGCGAAAAAGGCGAAATTGCCTTTGGCTCACAAATCCGCAGCTACGTGCTGGATGACCGCCGCGTCAAAGATCATCGTAACGGGTACGAGGTTTTCCAGCCGGAGCGAGTTCTGGATGGCGACATTCAGGATTTCATTGATGCCCAGTTGCGGCACAAAGCCATGGGCCGCAAGGCCTGAGGTTATTGCGGCGATTCCGGATGGGTGCGGCATTTTTCGATATGGTCCGGGGCATGCACAGGGGCGTCGACATCGCACATGCCCGGACAACGGGCCGCGGCGTGGGTCCAGGCATCCGGGCTGGTCAGGTTTTGATTCCAGAACGGCCAGGTACTGCACTGGGTCGGCCGAACGGGGTAAATACCGCACATCGCCTTGCCATCGGCGCGATTCAGGAAAATGCAGTCATAACCCGCTTTTTCGACCAAACTAAAGCCGCCACGGACTTGCCGCACATACCGCCTGGTAAATTGATCCACCGCCAAGTTGAGAAAACCCGCAATTCGCACCATATCGGCATAAGTCAGCCACACATACCCCGGCCCCCCCGAACAGCAGTTACCGCACTGGGTGCAGCGGAACCGCAGCCCCATGCCATACCACGGGTCATGCCGGCTGGCCCCCTCCGAAGCGGGGCCTGTGGATGGCACCTGCGGTAGATGAATGCGGCGTGAATTGGACATGCGGTTAAAATTCCATTGAAGCAGCTTGGTTGCAACCTGCCGTCAATTATGGCATAAGTAAGGTGAAAGTGAAACGGCGTTTGACAATTACGCCCGGCCATCCAACAATCTTTACAGAAGGATGTCCCGGGCAACGTCGGCCAGCCAGACAAGGAGTACTTTCATGCTAACAATGTTGAAATCACCCTTTCAAGTCACGCGCGCAGCGGGTAGTTTTTTCACTTTGGGCATTTTATGCATCATGGCGATGCTTATAGCTGGATGCAGCAGCAGCAGCATGAGCAAGCTCATACCGTCGCCCAATCCACCCGTAGCCGACGTACCCATTCCCATCGGTTTTCACATAGATCTGTCTCATTCGCAAAGCACTTACGTGCAGAAAACCAACTTACGCATGGTAAACCAGGAATACAAAGGATCTGATCCGCGGCTTTCGGTAGCCAGATTTTATGAAGATAACATGCCGGGCAGTGGCTGGAAGACCATTTCGCTGCAGGGTTCCCAGCGAATAGTGCTGAATTTTTCCAAGGCCGGTGAAATCTGCACAATTACCATTACGCACGGTTGGTTTCACACCCATATTTACGTGGTCATCGCCCCCCTGGGCGCTGTGACCACACAGCCGGGCACCTAACGCGACTGGCCCACGATATGCTGCCCGAGCGCCCTGTACATTTACGCGAATTCATGGACGCGCGGGATATTGCTTCCCGTGATCTAAAATCCAATCTGCGCTTTATCCGCTGGGTAAATCGACGGCTGGGCGGCACCCGGGCGGTGCTGGATTATTTACGCGCATGGTCGGTCCGCTGGCCGCAATCCACTGTGCCTATTCGCATCGTCGATGTGGCCACCGGATCCGCGGATATTCCCCAAGCCATTCTTGCCTGGTCCGCCAAGCAAGGCCACAAGGTGGAAATCATGGCACTGGATATTCACGCCGGTACGCTGGCCATTGCCCGCTCCTGGTGTCGGACGCGACCGGATCTAACATTTATTCAGGCTGACGCACTGCAATTGCCGTTTGCCGATGGCTCGGTGGATTACGCTATTTCCAGCATGTTTCTGCACCACCTGGCCGATGCCCAAGCTGCCGCCGCGGTGGCGCAACTGGTGCGGATCAGCCGCCGCGGGGTTATTGTCAACGATCTATTGCGCGATCCCCACGCCCTGTTGTCGGTGAAGTTGATGACCTTGTTTGCATCGCGCACCATCAAATACGATGCCCGGTTATCGATTAGAAAAGGCTGGACGATACCTGAAGCCGCAAGTTGGGCCACCAGCGCCGACGCCCCATGGATGACCTGCCGGGAACATTTATTCGCCCGGTTCACGCTGGCAGGCGAGCGACCTTAAAAGATCACATGCCTGTTGAACTTGGGTGCGGATGCAGCCGAACTGCGAGGCACAGTTCCAATCCCACTTGGCTGGGAGCCGGTTGCGTTGTCGCGCCCTAAAATTCACAAAATCGGATTGGCTCATGGAGCCGAAGGCTGCAGCGGTGCCAATTCGTTGTAAGTTGGTGCGTTATAGCGTGGCCAAGCGGCTTATCGTGAT